>JABDPH010000301.1 GCA_013042925.1 Eudoraea sp. | reverse complement strand
GCCCAATTAAAATCAGCATAGACTCCTATACCAATATTCTTACTTAAGATCCGGTTATAATATAGGCCTGTTGCCCAGCTAAAAGATGGTTTAGGCTTATAATCCGCATATACAAATTCTTGTGGTTGGTTTTCTGGATCATCGATAACCTGATTAGGTTCACGAGCAAATACTTTTGAAGAGGTACCTGCGGTTAAACCTAACAGCAATTTAGTGCCGATTGCATTTTTGCCAAAGGGAATTTGGTAATAGGCCCCTGCATGTTGCATTCGGCTCCCCATGGCTTGTGCATGTAATTCAAAACCAGCAGCGTTTACCTCTTGTATAACCCGTGGGTCTACTTCCTGTGGAAAGCTCTGAAAACCCAATTCCCCACCTATACCGAAATTTTTATTGAAGAAATAAGCCCCTTCCGCAGTAATCCTGTATCCGTTATTTGCAGACAATAGTGGTTCAATATTTTCATTTGCCGTTGCTCGCAATAAGGAGGCATAGGCCATTTTAACCCCTAAAAATGACGGTTTGGATTCGTTGATCTTCCGTTCAATAATAGCTATTTCGTTGATTCCCTTCTCTTTCCACCAACGCTCGTTTAAAAAATAAGAGAATTCAGTGGTGGCAATTCCGAGACCTGCACCGGCGGTCACATCGGAAATCCAATGCCTGTTATTTAATTGTCTTAGCACACCTGTAAAAGTTGCCAAAGCATAGGCCGTGATGCTATAGAATGGACTTTTATGTTTGTACTCTTTATGAAACATATGCGCTCCCATAAACGCTACGGTCGTATGACCTGAAGGAAAGGCATTGTTTGAGGATCCATCTGGTCTTGGCTCTGATATGCTATATTTTAAACCATTAATTACAACAAGACCGGTAGCTGTCATCGTTGCCAATGTTGTAAGTTTCCTCATTTGACTATGTTGACTACGGACACCGGCCGCATCTAATGCGAATACGGCGGCAACAGGCACATACTGGGTAATATCATCTATGCCCTCATCAAATTCTGGTAAGTACCTATTAATATCGTCCCTGACCCCCACTTTAAAACTGTTATTAAAATGCATGATGGTACCTGCGGTTATTAAACCACCGGCAACGAGCAAAGAGGCACCAGTATCTGTTTTATACCACTTTTGCTTGACTGCGGTAGAATCCCAATACGAATTTAACATGAATGGTTGCGAAGCATATGTATTAGTAGACTCCCAATACCCCAGTGTTTTATCGGTATTGAAATCCGAGGTGAAATCTATATTGGTAGCGGGTAAAAATTGAAGCTGTTTGGTTTGCTTAAAACTATTGTATTGATTTAATTTAGGCGAATATTGTGCAGAACCTGAGGTTAATCCTAAAAAACAGATTGCAAGTACCCAAAATCTCATGCGTTGATTTTTTTATTTTAGTTCCCACCCAAAACCACTTGAAAAAACGTAATCCGCAAAATTACCCACTACCGCAGGTTGATTATCGTAATTCAAGGTAAATTCTGCTTTGATATAAAAGTCAAAAGGAAGGTCGTATTTCAATACAAAGTTATAGTCTACCCGAAATCTTCCTCTTTCGGATAAACTTGGGAAGCCAATTACCTTGGTCGTAAAATTCAAGTTTTCAAAATTGAACATATCAAATTGGGTAATGAGCTGTAATTCAGTTGATCGCTTGTTCAATTGAGAATCAAAAAAATCCTCGATATTATAAGTAAGCCCTGTACCTACAATCCAAAACAACTTATTTGAAGCTATGAGTAAGCGTCCGGCCCCTGCGGCAGGGGTAATCCTGTTTCTTATGCCCTGTTCAGTACTCTGTAAATAGGAGATTTCACCTGAAATGTACCACTGTTTCAGGTATCGCTGAATGGCCAGTGACATCGTTTTCCTTTCAATACGTTCTGCATTATCCCTTTCCGAGTAAAGGACATTGAAATCGAAAGCCGAACTCCATTTATCGCTTGAATACTTGAGGTTACCAGTATAGGTGAGTTGCCTGTTGTTATTGGTCTTGGATAAATTAAAACCCACATCGAAAGCACCCGTGAAACGACTCCAAAATTCTTCGTCAATTTCCTCCAATCTAATGATATCCTGTATTGAGATTTCGGACACCGCCCCATCTTTATCAATAATACGCGCTTTATGAGGTGCCAATGGTTTCATCCTGCCTGTTATTTGCGTGCGATTGGTAAGATGAATCACACATAGCCCGGTGGTGCTTATTGAAATAACATCATCAAAGTCGATATTAAAATCTTTATCGCTATATGAGGTTTTAAAGACCAATACACTTTTATTAAGCGTTTTAATTTCTCCTACTAATAGGTCGTTATTCTTGAGTTTGATGGAATCGTTCTGGGCGAATAATGCAGTACTTACGAAAAAGAATAGAAGAACATGGAGGGTTTGGCCTAGCCTATAAGGTATTTGTAACTCCATAAATTTATTATGCCCGAACGAATTATGATGCCATGGTAGTTCGGTGATATTATATCTTGCGCCTATATTGGGCTTATTTAGCTTCGACAAGATATTAATTAATGCAAAAGAATAGAAATTTATAGGGCTATTTCATAGCGCCTTTTTTCTATTCTTTTATGATTCATGGGTTCTTACAGGAATTAACGCTTTGTGGCTTCCCAAAATCTTAAAAACAACGTCTTGTCTTTTCAGGCTTGTGCCAACGAAGGAAGAACTTAAGGACAAATCAAAATTGTATATTCTTTCAAAAAATTTTCCAAAACTCCCTAAACGTGTGTATATTAAACATCAAGAAGAAAAATGGGGTCAAGGTAATCGTGAAAAGCCGATTAAATCATCTATAGTTTGTATAATACTAACTTTTAATACTATAAAATGACTAGTACCAAAGTCAAAAAAATAAGCATTGGGGTCCTTATAGTTCTTGGGATACTCTTCTTGGTTATCAAGGGGTTCGAGTGGAAGATCGAATCTAATTTCCAAGATAGCATAAATTCAAATCCGGATAGGGCTTACAACATTACGTATACCGATTTTGACTTAGACACTTTTTTTAAAGGAGTTACTCTTGACGAAGTTCGTATTGAACCACTAAACACTGGAAAAGGAACCGTAATTACAGGACATGTTGATTACGCTACCATACATGGAATTGTATGGAGGGATTTTTTGTTTGATAAAAAGTTAAACATAAGGGAGATTGCTTTTGAACAGCCATTATTTGAGGTGACCCTAGGTGCAGATACTACTAAAACCAAGGGCGGGAAGGGAATGCAAGACCTTTTTGGCGATATCTTATTGCGGGCCGATTTAAACACTTTTCGCATTCAAAATGGTTCGATTGTATTAAAGGATTCTGTTTCCCAGACGGTAAAAGGTGAGATAAAGCGAATAGACATTCTGGCGACTGAAATTGAAACGGATTCGTTGAAATTCAAACACCTTATTCCGTTTGAAGTGGGCAATTTGAATATAGACATAGATAGTATCACCTTTAAACCCGACGACTACACGGCTATAGGATTAGGTCGTTTTCATTATAATCTGAGAGACAAGGAGTTTTTGTTGAACGATCTGTCACTGGGCTATTCATTGGATTGGGTAGAAGTTAGCAAGCGCTTAGGAGTTCAAAACGATATCGTTGAGTTAAATGTAAAAGAAATTGGCATTCATGGGCTTGAGCCTTCTAGCGATTTTTATAC
>JABDPH010000498.1 GCA_013042925.1 Eudoraea sp. | reverse complement strand
CCAAGGAAAACGAAATCTATTTCTTTCCCCAGCATATTATCACCTTCTTCAAAGTTCATATATTGAAGCGATTTCTTATAGGTAGAGGCACCACCCTGAATTGTATCAGATTTAGGAATACCACCTGAGATTCCAATTCCCATTCCAGGATTAGTCCCATATGTAATCATTGGTTCAATATCTTCACCATTGAATGTAACTTCATGATCAAAAACAGAATCCTCATCTGTATACAAGGTTTCCCAATAAATCATTGCCTTATCCCAGGCTTCACCTTTTGGAGTAAACTCTCTATTTTTTATATAGTCAAATGTCTTCTCATCGGGAGCAATCATACCACCTCGTGCACCCATTTCAATACTTAGGTTACATACGGTCATGCGTCCTTCCATTGACATCTGTCTAAAGACATCCCCGGCGTATTCAACAAAATACCCGGTTGCGCCTGAAGTACTCAATTTAGATATGATATAAAGGGCGACATCTTTTGGCGTAACCGCATTATTTAGTTTTCCATTTATGGAAATACGCATGCTTTTTGGTTTCGGTTGCATAATGCACTGGCTGGCTAAAACCATTTCTACTTCAGATGTGCCAATACCAAATGCTATAGCACCAAAAGCACCGTGTGTTGAAGTATGTGAGTCACCACAAACAATAGTTGCGCCAGGTAATGTAATCCCATTTTCAGGTCCTATTACATGTACAATACCGTTTTTTTCATGACCCAGACCCCAGTAGGGAATTTGGTGTTCCTTTGCGTTTAGTTCTAAAGCCTTCAATTGGTTCGCGGATAAAGGATCTTTAACCGGCAGATGTTGGTTTATTGTAGGAGTATTATGATCCGCTGTGGCAAAAGTCCGTTCAGGATATAAAACTTTAATATTTCTATTTTTTAATCCCAAAAATGCCACCGGACTTGTCACCTCGTGAACAAGATGACGGTCAATAAAGAGCACATCAGGTCCATTCAAGACCTTTTTGACTACATGTGAGTCCCAAACTTTATCAAATAGTGTTTTTTTCATAAATATTTAAATAACTAAGGAATAGCTTTTTAGCACAGCCAACAAATGTATGAAATACAAACAAAATCAAGTAAAACAATGTGCCTTTAAATTACGATGTTCAATGAGCTTAACACATATATAAAGTATTGATATTCAATGATATAAATACATTATAACTACTTAATAGTTTTATGTTAATGGTGGGCACAGTACATCTAAATTAGCTATAGGGAAATAATTCAATACCATTTCAATGTAATTCTGGTTTAACATGGCCAGACTTTGGTTTAACATTACTGTAACTATTACATGTAAATCCTATCCATATCTTTAGTAAAACCTAACAACTTATTTCACAATTAAAAAACAAACACATGAAAAAAAATTACAAAAAAGCTTCACTACTTTTACTAGTTGCCTTAATGTTTTTTAGCATTAATGCTAATGCACAATTAGATTTACCGAGGGGTAGTCAAAAAGCGAAAGTTTCACAACGAATAGGAATAACTGATATCTCTATTTCTTATTCAAGACCTGCCGTAAAAGACAGGGAGATATGGGGAAAGTTGGTGCCTTACGGTATGAACAACCTTGGGTTTGGAACGGCCAAGGAATCTCCATGGCGAGCCGGAGCAAATGAAAACACGGTTATTAAATTTACAGATGATGTTAAGATCGAGGGGAAGCCTTTGAGTGCCGGTAAATACGGACTACACATGATTCTTCATGAAGAAAATAAAGCAACTGTAATTTTTTCTAAAAACTATGAGGCCTGGGGCAGCTATTTTTATGAACCAAATGAAGATGCATTAAGGGTCGATGTTGTTATGAAGGAGATTCCACATGTTGAAGAGCTAACTTATCTTTTTACTGAGGTTGGTGCTAATTCTGCACTGGCTTCATTAAACTGGGAAAAGAAACAAATACCTTTTAAGATTGAAGTTGATGTTTCTGATATCGTACTGGCAGATATACGTCATAAATTACAAAATTCTCCTGGTTTTAACCGTCAAACCTGGGAGCAGGCTGCTAATTATTCACTTAATAATGGAGGAGATCTTGATGAGGCACTTGGCTGGATAGATGCTACTATAGAAGGAATGTTTTTTAGTCAAAAAACTTTCAACAACCTCAGTACAAAGGCAAGAATTCTTACAAATCAGGGAAAAACTTCGGAAGCAGATGCCGTTATGGATGAAGCCTTGGGTCTTGCATCAATAC
>JABDPH010000495.1 GCA_013042925.1 Eudoraea sp. | reverse complement strand
TAAAGCGGCTCTCTTTTATTAGTGCAATTAATATTATTCCATATCCACCCAAACATTGCCTTCTTTATTAGATTGGACGGTTGCTTCAATAAAATTAAGCCCCCGAACACCATCTAGCATAGTTGGAAATTCGCCATCATTATAATCTTCTCCACGAATAGCCCTGGCAGCTCCTAAATAAATATTAGCCATAGAATCGAAAATCCCTTCGGGATGGCCAGGTGGCAATTTAGTGCCATCAAGAGAGAGTTCAGAATTATAGGCATGTCCGGGTTTATATATTTGTACAGGTTCTGTATCGCTTAATTTATAGAGAAAATTAGGTCTTTCCTGCTCCCAGACAAAAGCAGCTTTCTCCCCGTAAATTCTGATCGCCAATCCGTTCTCTTCACCTGTGGCCACCTGGCTGCCTCTTATAACACCCTTAACATGATCACCCAAACGTAGTAAAACGGTTCCATCTACGTCCATTTCATTGTCCTCATACAGATAATTAAAATCGCACAATAACGATTTTATCTTTAATCCTGTTGTATACTCTATAAGATTGAAAGCATGAACACCAATATCCCCCATACAGGAACTTATTCCGGCCTTTTTGGGATCCAGTCTCCACACGGATGAGCGCTTTTCTTTGTCATGGATTATTGTGTTAATCCACCCCTGGTAATATCGGGCATCTATCTTATGAATTTTACCCAGAGCTCCTTCTTTGATCATCTCGCGCATTTGACGAACCATAGGGTAACCCGTATAAGTATGTGTTACAGCAAAAACAGTTCCTGCCTTTTTGTGAGCCTCCTGCAATTTTTTCGCCTCTTCCAGGGTGGTGGTCATTGGTTTTTCACAAATCACATGAAACCCATTATCTAACAGCTTCTTGGCCATTGGAAAATGCAGGAAATTGGGTGTAAGGACAGAGCAAACCTGTATTCTTTCTTCTTTTGGCAGCTTCATTTCCTCTTCTACAAGAGTGTCAAAATCCCTGTATATTCTATTTGTCGGAACATCAATTTCTTCCGCAAATTCTATGTTCTTTTCATAAACGGGATTAAAAACGCCACCCACTATTTCGTAATTATCATTAATATGTGAAGCCACTCGGTGCAATACTCCAATAAGAGAATCTCCTCCTCCTCCTATTATTCCCAATCTAATTTTTTTTGCCATTTTTATTTATCTTTTTTATTTATTAAATATCCTCTTCTGCTTCAAAGCCATTACCAAATATGGCAATTTCTCTCCCGTTACAATCTCAAATATGAACTAATAAACCCTGCTCAATTTATATAAAAAATCTAAGATTTATAAGCAATTTTCTCGTTTTTAAACAAGAATGCAAACAATACAGAAACTACCAATGCAAAAGCAGCAGGAAACAACCAAATCCTTTCCCAATTATGTGAAATATCTTCCAGGGTAAAATAATCTGTTATTCTTCCCGCTACCCAAAATCCTATTAACATACCCACTCCATAAGTGGCGAGAGTAATCATTCCCTGAGCAGCACTTTTATATTGTTGGCCTGCTTTGCTATCCGTATATATCTGGCCCGATACAAAAAAGAAATCATAACAAATGCCATGTAAGGCAATGCCAAGAAGGAGCAGGAAGGAAAATTCACCAGCATTTCCGTATGCAAAACAGATATAGCGTATGGTCCAGGCTGACATGGCAACTATCATGGTTTTTTTAAAACCAAAGCGCTTAAAAAAGAATGGTAAAAGAAGCAAAAAAAGAATCTCCGAAATTTGGCCAATCGTCATTTTACCTGCCGGGTTTGAGACCCCGATTTCTCCTAAAAACTGGCCGGCATGCTGGTAATAAAATGCCAGTGGAATACAAATGAAAACAGAAGCCAGAAAGAATACAAAAAAGTTTCTGTCCTTTAAAAGTTTTAAAGCTTCCAAACCTATAATATCTGCTATCCTTATTCTTTTCCTCCCGGTTATTGAAGGGGGTGTCTTGGGTAATGTAAAACTAAAAAATCCTAAAATGCCTGAGGCAAATGCGGTCATTAAGAATGTATTTTTTAGATAGCCTTTAGTTAACCCCTCAGCAGAATCCCAATGGAACAGATAACTAATCGCCAAACCGGCTATTATCCAACCAGCGGTTCCAAAAACGCGGACCATTGAAAATTGCTTTGCCGGGTCATTCATTTGATTAAAGGATACCGAATTTACTAGCGCCAACGTTGGCATATATATAATCATATAGCCCAAAATATATGGATAAAAGCCACTAAAACTTGTTGCAAAAGCTAGCTTTACCATTAAAAATGCACCAATGAGGTGCAGCACTCCCAAAATCCTTTCTGCATTGAAATAACGATCTGCAATGAGCCCAATAATAAATGGCGCAATTATAGCCCCCCAGGATTGAGTAGAATAAGCCATAGCGATTTCAGGATCGCTTGCTCCTAAACTGTTGGGTAAATATATCCCCATTGTAACGAACCAGCTGCCCCAAATAAAAAATTCTAAGAACATCATCGCTGAAAGTTGAACCTGAATTATTCTATTCATGAAATTTTCAGCTATCGTTTGTAAAAAATATAGTCTAATGAAAGAGGTTCCAATTCATTATCCCTAAAATTCATAGCTATCTGCGACCTGTGATGTGTAGAATGATTTATAATATGAAATAATATATCCTGCAAGGTATTTGTAAAAAGCCTCCCCTCTTTATTCTCATAGTCTATCCTTAATTCAAAATCTGCAGCATTCGTTGTTATTTCAAAAGAACTTCGCTGATTTTCATAATGAATATCTCCCCATTTTTGGATAGGATGAATCTGCCATACTTTATAATCGGCAGTTTTTCCGAGTATTCTTGAGTTCCATATATTATGCGCATTCAGGATATGGCTGAATAACATTATACTTTTCTCCGGAACTTTTTCGAGTTTTATACACTCCTCGATGAGTTTTTTATTGCAATAAAAATTGTAATCAAAAAGTTGATTAAAAAAAACTTTCATAGGACATGATAAGTGGTTAGGTTGTTTCTTCAGACGCTTTAAGCAATAAATCTCTTGTGGCAATAATACCTTCTTCTTCGCTTAATTCTCTGCCCTCGTACTCAACGCCAATATAACCCGTATAACCGGCATCCTTGACAATTTGAAGCATCCGAACGTAGTCTATCTCAGTTTCATTTCCATTTGCATCAAAATCGTGCGACTTGGCACTCACAGCTTTAGCATGAACCATTAATTCCTCTACACCTTTATAAATATCGTATTTCTCTGCACAACCGGCAGCGTAGTCTTTCGGATCTTTTCTTTTTATACAGAAATTACCAAAATCTGGTAACGTACCACAATTGGGCATATTTACCTTGGTCATAACCTCCGCCAACATAGCGGCGTTTGATGAAAGTCCCCCGTGATTTTCTACCAGGATATTTATATTCTTAGTCTCTGCATATGTAGAAAGCATTGAAAGGCCGTCTATTGAATTAGCTTTCCATTCAACAGGATCTGAACTTCCGGAAAGATTAACCCTGATAGAGTGGCAACCCATTGAGGCTGCTGCATCGACCCATTTATGATGATTTTCTACGGCTTTCTTACGTTCTGCAGGATCGGAAGTCGCCAAATCTCCCTGCCCGTCAATCATTATCAAAATATTCTTTAAACCGTGCTTCTCGGCTTCGGCGTTGCATTTATCCACAAAAGATTGCATTGCTTCCTTTGAATAATTTGCAGCTTCTAACTCTTTGTTATAAAGCTGACTTACATACTCCAGCCCTTCAAATCCCCAGTTCTTAGCTTTCTCAGCAAATGTATATGGATCAACCCCATCTGAATT
>JABDPH010000298.1 GCA_013042925.1 Eudoraea sp. | reverse complement strand
GATGTATTGTTTGCATTTTTTCGACATCTCTTGATTCCTTTTAGTACCCCAGCCACACTTCTCAATCATACGAAATAGGTAGCCGATGGATTTTGAATTTATATCTTCCACTTATCATCTATCATTTTAAATGAACGTTTTTTTGGAATATTTTAAACACTTGCGGGACGCTTGCTCAAGCTTGGGGAAATATAAAGTAAAATTAATCGTTATAGAGCCTATAACTGTGTAAAATAAACGATTATGATTAAGAAATGTATATTAGGAATGACCCTATTGGCAACAGTGACTTTTGGCTTTACGAGTTGTTCCAAAGATGATGATGATGCTGCTGAGCAAATTTGTGAATCATGTACACTCCAAAGCGAAACGATTGAGCTATGCGATAACGGAGACGACACTTATACACTTACGGCAGGAGGCGAATCCGAAACAATTACAAAAGAGGAACTTTCAGGGGTCTCGCCAGAAGACTTTGTTGGATTGATCTGTAGTTTGGGAGAGATCGCTCCTTAAGTAAAAATATTATTTATTAAATAGTAAGCCCAACCTCGTCGAGGTTGGGCTTACTATTTTATGCCTTTTTCTTGGCAGGATAGTACAGCTCGCACGCTATATTGCATGTTAAATTTTTGTGTATGATTAAACTCATTTAAAGTTGTTACCAATTATTTGTTACCTTGGGAAAAACAACCGATTATTTTCTTGACATGATCAACTTCTTTCATTATCGAAACAGGACGGAGCGTTTAAAAAACATTCTTTGAGTGTTTTTAGCGAACGGGCCAGCCGGCGCGAAGGAGAAATGCAAAATCAATGGTCTATTAAACCTTTGGTTGAGATAGCCCTGCCCACGGGACAGGCAATTAAATTCAGCAAATACTTTTTGTACGCTATTGGGGCAGTTTTATTTTTGCCCCTTGGGAGTATGTCAACCGTAATATGAACAATTATTAAATTTTAAAATTCAGTTATGAAACTTGATTTGCCATTTGTACGTGCACAATTCCCCGCTTTTTCAGAACCTACGCTAGAAGGTTGGGCTTTTTTTGAAAATGCAGGAGGATCATATCCGTGTATCCAATTTATCGATAAATTGACCGCTTTTTATATGAAAAATAAGGTACAGCCGTATTATCCCTATCCCGCTTCTACAAAAGGTGGAGAAATGATGGATACTTCGTATAGGAGAATGGCCGAATACCTGAATGTGGATGCGTCGGAAATTCATTTCGGCCCTTCCACTTCCCAAAACGTGTACGTCTTGGCAAACGCTATGCGGCCGATGTGGGAAGATGGAGACGAAATCATAGTTTCTTGTCAGGATCATGAAGCCAATGCAGGCGCATGGCGTAGATTGTCCAAAACGGGAATCAAGGTAATAGAGTGGCATGTAGATCCGCAGACGGGATTGCTGAATATTGAAACTTTGGAGAAGCTATTCTCTAAACGCACAAAGATGGTCGCATTTCCGCATTGTTCCAATGTAATTGGCCATATAAACCCGGTAAAGGAAATAAGCAAAAAAGCACATCGTTATGGGGCGCTATCTGTTGTAGACGGTGTGGGCTATGCACCACATGGCTTTCCGGACATAAAGGAGTTGGGGGCAGATATTTATCTTTTTTCCTTATATAAAACATTTGGTCCCCATTTGGGCTTAGTGTATGTTGCTAATGCGTTGATATTACAAATGGAGAATCAATCCCATTTTTTTAAGGAGGGGATTACAAGAAGCATGATTACTCCTGCGGGACCGGATCATGCACAAATTGGATCGGCCAGTGGCATATTGGATTATTTTGATGCGGTATATGGGCATCATTATAATGATGAAGCCAATCCCACACAAAAAAACAAGGCGTTGAACAAACTCTTTAGAGCGCATGAAACTGCCTTATTAGACCATTTGCTTGCTTTTTTAAGATCTCGTTCAGACGTTCGTATTGTTGGCTCTGATACGGTCACTGATAGATTACCTATTGTGTCTATTATTCCCCGTAATAAAACGGTAGCCGAAGTGTACGCCAAATTAACCGAATGCCAATTGATGTTGGGTACAGGCGATTTTTATGCGGTTAGACCTTTGATTGATATGAAAATTCCCCTAGACCCTGGTGTTTTAAGAATGTCTTTCGTACATTATACCAGTATGGAAGAAATTAATCAGCTGATCGCGGGTTTAGAAAAGGCCTTGTAAAGTATGCAACCATCAGTGAACGAAAATTAGGTCGGTTAATTTTACACATTATTTGAGTCGTACTAATTTAGCACACTAGCCAATTAAATGATCCAAGTCATCAGCAGAATTAGATTATCAATTAAACCATCAAGCCTCTGTAATAAGGCTGCGGATAGTTAAGCGGTTTTATCTAATTAGTAATTCTTCAAAGTCCATTTAGATGTCCTCCTATAAACTCTTGCACGCTTAGGACTACTCATAAACCGGTTTTTCAGAAATCCTTTGGTAAATAATAAAGCCGTTTCGGACATTTAAAGTGGGGCTTCATCCTTTGTAATAGTCTAATTCCTTGAATTTCAACTTTATTGGGGTATTGAATTTTGAAAAAAGTGATGTAAAGAAATATATATACAGGGCTTTAATGAAAACACTTTTATAC
>JABDPH010000482.1 GCA_013042925.1 Eudoraea sp. | reverse complement strand
CATTTAATTTCAACAATGTTTCATTTTAATGAGATTCTTAGGAAAAAGTGAAATTGGTATAAATTCCCAAACTTCTATCAACTTATTCGTCTCTGATTTGCCCATCTATCATGGTTAACTTCCTGTCTGCCATATCTGCTAATTCCTCATTATGTGTTACTATAACAAAAGTTTGCCCAAATTCATCGCGTAATTGAAAGAAAAGTTGGTGCAGTTTATCCGCGCTTTCCGAATCCAGATTACCACTTGGTTCATCTGCAAGTATTATTGAAGGATTGTTTATTAACGCTCTCGCTACCGCTACACGCTGTTGTTCGCCGCCAGATAATTCATTTGGACGGTGATGAATACGATTAGAAAGCCCCAGGAAATCTAGTAATTCCGTTGCTCTGGACTCTGCTTCTGCCTTTCCTGTTCTCTTTATGAATGCCGGAATACAAACATTTTCGAGGGCAGTGAATTCGGGCAATAATTGGTGGAATTGAAAGATAAATCCAATATGATTATTTCTAAATGCAGCTAAGGCTTTATCTCTCAATGAATTAATATCGATATCATTTATTTTCAGCTCACTTTCCTTTTTGTTAGACTGAGCATCCAGTGTGCCCAAAATTTGTAGTAAAGTTGTTTTACCAGCTCCCGAAGGTCCTACTATAGAAACCACTTCCCCGGCTTTTACATGAAGATCTACCCCTTTTAAAACCTGAAGATTTCCGAAATATTTTTGGATATTAACGGCCTTAATCATCGTTAAATAATTAGGGCATGAAAGTAAACAATACGCTTAACACTGCAAAATGTTATGGATAGGGAATATGCCAGTTAATAGGTATTGTAAATCAATAGAAACCATTAGATCATTAATATTGCGATAATTATGATTTTTAATAAAGAAACCTTTAAATTCGAATTACATTAAATCAAGCCATTTTATACATTTTACCATGACATCATATCATAACCTGGAAGAATATAACATAGAGATTACCAATGAAATAAAGGAGCGTTTTTCCGGAATAATTCATGAAATAGGGGAGGAGGCAGACCGGGAAGGATTATTAAAAACTCCAGAAAGAGCTGCAAAAGCAATGATGTTTTTAACACAAGGCTATAAACAGGATGCAGCAGCAATCCTGAAAAGTGCTATGTTTAAAGAGTCTTATAACGAGATGGTAATTGTTAAGGATATTGAATTGTATTCACTTTGTGAACATCATATCTTACCTTTTTTTGGAAAAGCTCACATTGCTTATATACCAAACGGTCAGATAGTAGGGCTGAGCAAATTGCCAAGAATCGTTGATGTTTTTGCACGCAGGTTACAGGTGCAGGAGCGCTTAACCGAGCAGATTTTAGATTGCATAAATGATACATTAAAACCTCAGGGAGTAGCTGTCGTTATTGAGGCTGCACATATGTGTATGATGATGCGTGGTGTTCAAAAACAGAATTCAGTTACCACAACGTCCGGATTTAGGGGCTCCTTCGGAAAAGAAGAAACCCGTAATGAATTTTTGAAATTAATCAGCTCACATCTGTCTTAAATTTGTCACTTCTACAGATCAATATGAACTTAAGCGGCTTGCCATAAATCACTAAATGATTAAAAAGAAAAAATATAAACTCCTGGTATTAGGACTCCTTTTTGACGGAATTGGCATGCTTTCCCTTTTGATGCCTGGTATTGGGGAGTTCTCAGATTTGATTTGGGCACCTATAGCAGGTTGGTTAATGACAAGAATGTACAAAGGGAATCCCGGCAAAATAGCGGGATTAATAGCTTTCATTGAAGAAATTGTACCTGGCTTAGATGTGATTCCCTCATTCACCTTAATGTGGCTCTATACCTATGTTTTTAAGGTAGATAAGGAAATAACCATTGAAGAAGGCTAGGCTCTTAATATCTCAACTTTTAGATGCCACTATTTTATTCCTTGTAATAATCCAACCGAATATTAACTATAAAGGAATACTTAATCCTATGTTTATGTTCCTTCCTATATTTGAAATATCATCTACTTTAAGCCTGGACAAATGCGAAATATAATCTTGGTTCAGAATATTTAAGGCTGTTACAACCAATTCAACATCTTGTTT
>JABDPH010000480.1 GCA_013042925.1 Eudoraea sp. | reverse complement strand
ATATCTTTGGCTCCTTTTATACTCAAAATACTCAAAGGATTATTACTTAAAACAAAGCTGTAGGGGTTGTCGTTTATTAACAAGATATTTTGCTCTTTTGCAAAGGAAATTAGTGCCTGCAATTGAGAAGAATTGGCTGTAGCCCCCGTGGGCATGTGCGGATAACTTACCCACATTAGTTTTACGCCGGATAAATCTTGCTGCCTTAAGCTTTCTAAATCTGGAAACCAGCCATTATCAGCAACCAGATCATATTGTTTTGGTACAGCGCCTACCAATTTTGTAACGGATGTATAGGTAGGGTAACCAGGATTGGGAATTAATACCTTATCACCTTCATTCAAAAAAGCCATGCTAATATGCATAATCCCCTCTTTAGAACCCATAAGGGGCAACACCTCATTCGAGGGATCTGCATCCACATCGAATTTTTCCTTGTAAAATTGTGCAATTGTTTCCCTTAACTCTGGAAGTCCCTGGTAGCTTTGGTATTGATGGGCACCGGCATGTTTTACAGATTGCTGGAATGAATTAATTACGGCTTCAGATGGCGGAAGATCCGGGCTACCTATACCAATATTTATTATAGGTTTTCCGGCAGCAGCCATGCCCCTGACTTCCCGCAATTTTTTCGAGAAATAATACTCCTCTATAGACCTTAAACGATCAGCAGTTTGTATCATAAACGAGCATTTTTATATTCACCCAAAACCTTGAAATCTTCTGACATGATGGCCAATAAAGATTTCGCTTTAGAAAAATGATTGTAATCATCAAAAGTTATATCCACAAAAAATGCATATTTCCATGGTGTTTCAATAATCGGTAACGACTGTATTTTAGTTAAGTTCAAATTGCAATCACTCATAACATTCAGAACAGCGGCCAGACTTCCTCTCTTATGATCTGTAATAAAACGAATGGAAGCTTTGTTAATCTCTTCTTTTGGGATTTCTTTGTTCTTTGTTTTTACAATTATAAATCTTGTCGAATTATTCTTTATAGTTTGAATTTCCGGTTCTATGATATTTAGATTGTAAAGATCTGCTGCCACGGCGGGGGCAATAGCCGCTATCCCTTTCAAATGGTTTTCCTGTATTTGTTTTGCTGTTTCTGCAGTATCAAAATCTTCTACCATTTTAATATGGGGCTGAGATTTTAAATACTCCCTGCATTGCAATAGCGCCATGGGATGAGAACGCACTTCTTTAATATCCTGCAGTTGCTGCCCATCCAAAACCATTAAATTGTGATGGATATTCAGGTAATATTCACCAATAATGTGCAAATTATTATGATATACCAAGGCATAATTAGGTATTATTGATCCGGCAATTGAATTTTCAATTGCCATTATGCCTTTATCTGCTGAATTGTCGAGCAACTTGTCTACCAAGGCATGAAATGTCAAGCATTCCACTAAATCTATATCATCACCAAAATAATCCAAAGCTACCTGATGATGATTAGACCCTTTTATTCCCTGTATTGCTATTTTGAAACCCATATGGTCAAATTACCCTCAAAAAAAAATCCCGTATTTCACGGGACCTTATTTGATTTATTGTTCACAATATTCTAAAACAGTCCCGTACTTCTTTTAAAAAAGAAATAAAAATAAGTTCCGTTCCAAAAATAATTGCGTGTCATTTTTCTACTAATATCTGGCTAAGGTAAATATTAAATTTAAAAATCGATGTTTAATAATATATTTTTTTGAATATTTATGGTATACCCGATTTCTTTGCGGATAATATTTGGAATGTAATTTTTTTTTGAGAATTTATCATTATTCCCAATGGCGTAGTACCGTTCATTAGTAAATATTTGAATTGATCAGCTAAAATTGTGCAACCGAAATTCTGCCTTAAACTTGCAATTATTACTTTTGTTTAAATTTTAGAAAATGTCTTTAAAGGTCACGAATATCTCTAAGAGTTTTGGTTCTCAAAAAGCGCTTAATAAAGTGTCTTTTGAGATAGAGAAAGGAGAAATTGTAGGTTTCTTAGGACCAAACGGAGCAGGTAAATCTACCATGATGAAGATTCTGACTACCTACAGCAAAGCAGATGCAGGCAAAGCTTCCGTAAATGAGTTTGACGTGCTCACAAAGCCCAGAGAAGTACAAAAAAGTATAGGATATTTACCCGAACATAATCCGCTCTACAAAGACATGTATGTAAAAGAATATCTTGCTTTTAATGCTGAGGTCTATAAAATATCTAAAAACAGGATTAGCACGGTAATAGAACAAACGGGATTAAGTGCAGAAGCACATAAAAAAATTGGTGCTCTATCAAAAGGATATCAACAACGAGTAGGTCTGGCGGCTGCTCTTTTGCATGATCCCGAAGTACTTATTTTAGATGAACCCACTACAGGTTTAGATCCTAATCAACTTATTGAAATAAGAAAACTTATTAAGCATATCAGCAAAAAAAAGACTATCCTGCTGTCAACCCATATAATGAAAGAAGTTGAAGCTGTTTGTGATAGGGTACTAATTATCAATGAGGGAACTTTAGTGGCAGATAAAAAACTTTCCGATCTAAGGGAAGAGAATGAGCAGATAATAGAAGTTGAATTTGATTATCGCGTGGAAGAGGCATTCCTGGAAAGACTACCTAATGTTACCAAGGTAGTCAACACCGGAGGATTCGTATACGAAATTACTTTTGGTACATCCAAAGATATGCGGCCGGTTGTTTTTGATTTCGCTCATGATAATAAGCTCAAAACGCTGCAACTCAGCCGAAAGAATAAAAATCTGGAAGTCTTGTTTACAGAATTAACCAGCAGCTAAATAAGCTAATCGTTAAAAATTAATTTTCCTTTATAAAGCTCCTCAACTTCTACTATCTCCGGACGATTGTAGCTCTGTACATCCCCTGTTCCTCTGATTGTGCCTCTTAAAGACTCCTGAGGATTGATAAACACATCATTACTGCCCCTGTGATTAAGGTTTACATTTTGGGCGGATAATGAAGCAGCCTCAACTCTGGAATCTCCTGCTGCAACTACAACACTGAAGTTTTCTGAACTACCATTTAACTTAAAGTACGCGATTCCGTTGACAACAATATTTACATCCTGTGATGCCAGTTGAAGATCAAACTCACCATCTGTAGTAAGGTTTTCGGGGTCATTAAAGCTTTCAGAAATAAGCGTAATCTGAGGATAGGTCAACACGCCGTCGCTTCTTGTGGAAAAGCCCGTATTACTCCTGATTTCTGTGATATTGGGTGCCGTGACATAAAATGTTGTAAGACCGTATGGCCTGAAAAAATTACAATTATTGGAGTCCGTCAGCAATAGTCGCCCATCCTTAACTTTTGCATTTACCTCATTACGCAAAAATTCTCCGGTTTCAACTTCTACTAATATTGTACTCCCTTCTTTAAGGACCAATTTAGTATTTTCATTAACCGTTATTTTCGTAAAATTCTCTACGGGGATTACATCTCGAATGATATTACCTGTATTTTGAAAACAATCGGGTACGCTATCCCCATTGCAACCCATCAAAAGAATGAGACAGATAAAAACTAAAACTACCTTATAATTGATGTTCATATGCTTCATAGCTTCAAATATTTTATGGTCCGCAACTCTTACAAACGTATTCCAAGTCCAAACTCTACTGCCTCTGCCGCAGCCCCGTGGGATTTTAAAGTTACGGCTCCAAATAACTTTTTACCAAAATAATATTTTAAACCAATTCTGTTATAGACTTCTCCTTCAAAATCAAAAGGAAAATAAACATAATAACCCAGCTGAGCGATAGCACTTAATCTAGAAATATAAAGTTCGTATCCCAGAAACATGCCTACTCGTTTATAATCTGTATCGGGGTCAACATTCAGCTCCGGTAAAGCAATGGACTGATAACGAATTAATTCTTTCAGGAAATTGGAAAAAAACACTTCTGCTCCAAGCTGTATTCCGCTTTTTCGGGATAGACGTTTGTCCGCATAAGCCGAGAAAATATAAAATGGAAACTGGCCCGAGTTAATTACATCACTCTCATTAATTCCGGTTCTAAAAACCAGATTGGCCTTAATGGGTTCTGTTATTTTTTTCTTTTCAAAGTTCCTGACATAGAAAATTTCTTCATTTCTATTTAAATCATAGACAAGTCCAGCATTAAAAGCAAACGTATTAGTAGAAGTGTTAGGAGCTTTTACATTTGCATTGCTATAATGAATTATAGAAATTCCTGCCTTTATACCCAAACCTTTAAATAGTTGTTCTTTATGATAATTAAGCATCATAAAAGTGGAACTCATAATATGTGACCCATATGCATTACCCCTGAAATTTTCATTCTTATCGTATGGATTGGTATTATAAGCTAAGCCTTGTCCAATTCTGAACTGCATGTTTCGTTTGAAGAAATAAAAATTATAATGTGC
>JABDPH010000477.1 GCA_013042925.1 Eudoraea sp. | reverse complement strand
TCGTAGTAATACTCCGAGTCATGGGCAGCAACCAGGTATTTATCATTTGGAATGGAGGGTTCAAAAAAATTATCTGAAGTACAGGTTCCTTCATAAATGAGCTGTTGAGGCAGAAGCTCATATTTAACCATAGGAAATCGATGCCCTTGCGGTAAAGGATGGTTGTAAATGGGGTGATAGGCTATCCTGAGCACTATCTTAATTTATGGTCTCTCCGTTTTTAACCCCTTTTTCATCGGTATTAAGAAAAACTAATTTACCTTCCTTATTTTCAGTCATTAAGATCATGCCTTCACTTTCTATTCCTCTTAATGCCCTTGGTGTAAGATTTACCAATACGGTTACTTGTCTGCCTATGATTTCCTCGGGGCTAAAACTTTCAGCGATGCCAGAAACGATTGTCCGTGTATCTATTCCCGTATCTACCTTGAGAACCATGAGCTTTTTCGTTTTTGGCATTTTCTCTGCTTCTAAAATTGTCCCCACACGTAAATCCATTTTGGTAAAATCGTCGAAATTTATGGTTTCTTTTTGCGGCATAATGCTTTTGTTTTCAGATTCGTTGATTTTTTTTGTTGCTTCCAGTTTACTTAGCTGTGCCGCAATTTCATGGTCTTCTACTTTTCGGAACAACAATTCCGGCTTACCAATTTTGTGACTTTTGGGGAGAAGATTCTCTTTATTGGATACATCGGGCCATGAGAGCTGAACAAGAACTGAATTCTCAGAAGTTGAATCCTCTTCGATAGCTAATATTCGTTTTAATTTGGCGGAGGTATAAGGCAAAAAAGGTTCACTCAGAACGGCTAAGGCTGTTGCTATTTGAAGTGCCACATACATAATAGTCTGCACCCTTTCTTTATCTTCTTTAATGACCTTCCACGGTTCTTCGTCTGCCAGATATTTATTGCCTAGTCGTGCAAGATTCATTAGTTCCTGACTTGCTTCACGAAAACGGTAGCGTTCAATGGAGTCGGAAATAATTCCCGGGTATTTTTTAAAGGTGCCTAAAGTGTCCTTATCAACTTTCGTAAATTGATTTGGTACAGGGACCACACCATCAAAATATTTATTGGTAAGCACCACAACCCTGTTTATAAAATTTCCAAATATGGCAACCAATTCATTGTTATTACGGGCCTGGAAATCTTTCCATGTAAAATCGTTGTCCTTGGTCTCCGGGGCATTTGCCGTAAGGGCATAGCGCAAGACATCCTGCATATCGGGGAATTCTTCCAAATACTCGTGAAGCCAAACGGCCCAGTTCTTTGAAGTAGATAATTTATTTCCCTCAAGGTTGAGAAATTCATTAGCCGGTACGTTTTCAGGCAAAATGTAATCCTTGTGTGCCTTGAGCATACTAGGAAAAATAATACAGTGAAAAACTATATTGTCCTTGCCTATAAAATGTACCAGTTTGGTATCTTTTGCCTTCCAGTATAGTTCCCAGTCTTTTCCTGTTCTTGCTGCCCATTCCTTTGTAGAAGAAATATATCCTATTGGGGCGTCAAACCAAACATATAGCACTTTCCCTTCGCCACCTTTCACAGGAACAGGAATTCCCCATTCCAGGTCCCGTGTTACAGCTCTTGGTTTTAAGCCATCATCTATCCATGATTTGCATTGTCCGTAAACATTTGGTTTCCAATCATTTTTGTGACCAACTATGATCCATTCTTTTAAAAAGGCTTCATACCTGTCTAAAGGCAGGAACCAATGTTTGGTTTTTTTAAGAGATGGAATTGCTCCGGAGATTGTCGATTTCGGATTTATAAGGTCTGTGGCATTTAGTGAAGAACCACAGTTTTCACACTGATCCCCATAGGCCTCTTCATACCCGCATTTCGGGCAGGTGCCTATTACAAAGCGATCTGCCAGAAACTGTTGCGCTTCTTCGTCGTAAAGCTGGGCGGTCTCCTCTTCTAAGAAATCGCCTTGTTCGTATAAGGTTTTGAAAAAATCTCCGGCCGTTTCATGATGAATTTGGGCGGAGGTACGCGAATAATTATCAAATGAAATTCCAAAATCTGTAAACGATTTTTTTATAATTCCATGGTATTTATCAATAAGTTCTTTTGGAGAAACCCCTTCTTTTTTTGCCTTCATGGGTATTGCCACCCCATGTTCATCACTTCCACAGACAAAGGCCACGTCATTCCCGGTTAACCTAAGGTATCTTGCATAGATGTCTGCAGGAACGTATACTCCAGCCAGGTGCCCAATATGAATAGGCCCATTTGTATAAGGTAAAGCTGCAGTGATTGTATATCTGGCAGGTTTATTTAGGTGTTGCGACATCAAAAAATAGATTAAGGCACAAAAATAACTATTATTTCAGACCAAACACCAAGTACCTGACAAAAAGAAAACCCCCGGAACACCAGATCCCTTTATAGGGGATTACTGATGTCCGGGGGCAATTATGCAAAGTAGGGGTAACCTAAGCTACCATTACCGATTTAGACATTTTCTTGTCTGAAACTTGTATCCTGTAAATGTATTTACCGGTAGACAGATGCGATGGCAAATTCTCCCTAATATTAATTTCGGTAGAACCTTCCGCCATAATCTGATTATAAACAGTTCCAACATTCTGTCCCAGGATATTATATAATTGAATATCAACATGAGCAGTAAAAGGCATTTCTAAATAGATATGCGGCGTACTGTTAGTGGGATAAAATGGTTTGTGGACAATTGCTTCCAGTAATTCAGGAGTTGGATCTTCTGCAACCGGATCCTCAGGCATTGGAGGAGTTGGTGGTTCATCACTATATACAATAGGTGGGAATTCCACGCCACTACAATTAAAGCCAAGATCTACCGGTGCATAAGGGTGATCCAGCAAGTGCTGTTCTACCAATGGTATTGGAACGCAAAGCCATTCAGCCAACACCGTGGCATATAGGTCCCTAAAATCCATAGTATACTCCAGATTTCCACGCCCATTAGGACTTTCCAGGGAAGGGTGCTCCCCTACAAAGGCACTGCCATTTAGCCCTGTGCCGAAAAATAGGGTTGGAGCAGCTTTACCGTGGTCTGTACCATTTGAGCCGTTTTCGAA
>JABDPH010000472.1 GCA_013042925.1 Eudoraea sp. | reverse complement strand
AATTAATTTAACGTCAGGATTGAATATGCCATGTATTTTTGGGCAGCCTTTAAAAAGGAAACGTTCTTATTTATGTAGTTTGAGTTAGTTTATAAAAGCAGGTGGGGACATCTGCTTTTTTAGTTTTTTTAATTCTTTAATTACACTGTATAAGTAATGTGCATTACCTTAACTCTTTGAGATACCGATTTATATTAAATGAATCAGCGAAACAACTAAAATAAAAATGTTCAAGCACATGAAGAAAATAGCGGGAATAAGTAAATAGGGCTTGTCTTTTATTCGAATTCTTACTATGATTCCTAGGAGCATTAGCAAAGCAAGCCCGCCTGAGCCGACCAATGTAAAAGGTGAAATCCAAAAACCGATCATTAAAGAAAAGGAACCCAATAGCTGTAATATGCCGGTCAAAATGCGATATTGTTTCAGCCCATAGCGTTGGAATTCAAAAACCATCTTTTGAGAATACAGGCAATTCACCCCAAAAATGATAAAGGAAAGAGATGAAAATAAAATTAATATCTTTAATAGCATATTTAGCCGGGCCCGAAATGTGAATAATTTCTGTCCGCTTTATCCGGAATTGTGAAGGTAAGACGGTTTAACTATTAAAATCTTAAAATATGGAGATTAATTATCTATTAATTGCGATTAAAGTATTTATCTTAATAAGCATACTCAACGTTTGGCTGCTAAGATTTAATAAACCTACGGCATGGCGGGGGGGGTCTGCCCAATCTATGAAGGAGGAATTTGAAACTTACGGGTTTTCCGAAACCATGGTGTACGTTATAGGAGGCTTAAAAATACTTTTTGCGATTCTTATATTTTCGTCTATATGGCTGCCACAACTGGCGGTTCCGGGAGCTGCGGGTATGTCGGTTTTAATGTTGGGAGCTATTGCCATGCATTTTAAAGTCAAAGATCCTCTGAAAAAATCATTCCCTGCCTTTAGTTTTTTAGTCTTATCTGTCATTATTATCGCGATGGATTATTTATAATCAATAGATAAAGAGGAATAAGACTTTTAGAATTGTTACAATTCAACGTTTTGATATCTTATTATTACTTATGTTTTTCTGATGGCTGCATTTAAATCTCCCGTGGTCAAAACCTCTGGGTTTGTCCTCCTTGGTTTTTCTGCTTCCAGGACATTGAATTGATGATTTATCGCTTCAGAATGGGTTAGGCCTCTTCAGGTCGTCTCTATAACCCTGCCAATTTAATGTTGTTCGAAGTGTAAAACCAAATTACTCTTAAAAAAGATCAGGATTTTCAATGATCCTGTATGCCCTGTCTTTTAATTGTTTTAGTTCTTCTGCAGGAATCTTAGAAAGCAGATTGTACATCATTCCCATCCTGTGATTATTTTTGAGATATTCTTTTTTGTCGTTTAGAAAATTCCAATACAAACTATTAAAAGGGCAGGCATCCTCTCCGGTTCTTTTGTTTCTATTGTAGGAACACTTTTCACAATAATTACCCATTTTGTGTATATAGGACGCTGAGGAAACATAGGGTTTGGTGGCAATAATACCCCCATCTGCAAACTGGCTCATTCCCCTGGTATTTGTAATTTCCACCCATTCTATGGCATCTATATATATTCCGAGATACCACTGATCAACCTGGTCAGGATGAACCTGTGCAAGCAAGGCAAAATTCCCGGTTATCATTAGTCTCTGAATATGATGTGCATAAGCATTGTTCAGGGAATTTTTAATTGACACTGCCAGACAATTCATTTTGGTATCTCCTGTCCAATAAAAATTTGGTAATTTGTTTTGGTTTTCGAGCTTGTTAAACTGAGCATAACCCGGCATTTCTTTCCAATAGACTCCGCGCATATACTCCCTCCATCCTAAAATCTGCCTTACAAAACCTTCAATCTGTGAAATATCTATTTCCAGGCTGTGATTTTCATAATAGGTTATAGCCTCATTAACCACCGTTTTCGGTGAAAATATTTTAGTATTCAAGGCGAATGAAAGCCTGGAATGAAAAAGAAATTCTTCATTGGTATGAAGTGCATCCTGGTAGTCACCAAAATATTGCAACATGTATTCACAAAAGTATCTCAACTGCTGAATTGCCTGCTCCTCATTAATAGGATAATTGAAAATTGTTCCTTCGAAATGCCCGATAGTATCTATACCCGCCGATTTTATATCTTCCAAAACCTCGCTTACCTCATTTTCAAAAAGAATGGGTTGGGGAACAGCAGGTTGGCCTTTCCATTTTTTTCTATTGCTTTTGTCATAATTCCAAAGGCCTCCCAGAGGTTTTGCCCCATCCATCAGCACATTGTGTTTTTTCCTCATATAGCGATAAAAGCGCTCCATCAGCAATTGCTTGTTGTCTTTAAAAAAAAGCCGGAGTTCATCTCGTGAAGAGTAGAAATGCTCGGTATCACAGGAGTTTGTTTTGATGTCTAAGGCATTGCAAAAATCCCTTAGTTGTTTATCCAGCCGGTATTCATCAGGAAGTAAATATTCAAACAGCTCAATCTGGTATTCCTCTATGAGCTTTTTTAGAT
>JABDPH010000296.1 GCA_013042925.1 Eudoraea sp. | reverse complement strand
ATACATAAGCGCAGACCTTGCTATTAAAACCCAATTCATTATAATGGGTATCATAATTCTTTCGCTAATATCCATTGTAATTGCTGCCTATTATGGATCAATGACTATTCCGGCGGAAGATGCTATCCGATGGGGAAATTTTAAGGGCTCTCCTGACAATGATTTTAGCGGTAGTGCTTTCTGGATAGTATTTGCGGTTTTTTTTCCAGCTTCAACGGGCATTATGGCAGGAGCCAATATGTCCGGAGAATTAAAAAACCCTAATAAAAGTATCCCTGTAGGTACTCTATGGGCAATTGGGATAAGTTTTATAATCTATATGGCGCTTGCCTTTTGGTTGGCTCGTTCTGCCACTGAACAGGAACTCATCTCCAACTATAATATCATAATTGATAAGTCCTATTTTGGACCTCTGGTGATTGCCGGAATCCTTGGTGCTACCTTCTCTTCTGCCCTGGCATCGCTTGTGGGTTCCTCCCGAATCCTTTTTGCAATGGGGGAACATCGTGTATTACCATATGGTAAGTTCCTTGCGGGCCAAAGTCTTAACGGTCAACCTAGAAACGCAATGATAGTTACGGGGATTATGATTTTTATTACCATGTTGCTCCGTGACTTAAACGCAGTTGCTCCCTTGGTAACTCTTTTCTTTCTTATCACTTATGCTATGATAAATATTGTAGTAATAATAGAACAAAATTTAGGTTTGATAAGTTACCGACCGTTGTTTAAGATTAATAAATGGGTACCTTATATTGGGTTAGCATCCTCGGTATTAGCAATGTTTATTATAAACCCAACCATTAGTCTTATTTCAATAAGTATCGTTTTTGTAGTATACTGGTTCCTATCTCGACAACAAATTGAAACACCCTTTGAGGATGTTAGGTCAGGTCTTTTTGTTTCGTTTGCAGAATGGGCTGCAAAACATACCTGGGGTATGAAAACAATGCAGCAACGGGCATGGAAACCAAATTTAATGGTCCCGGTTAGAGATGTTACAGGTGCCAAGGGTAATTTTCAGTTTTTACGGAATATTGCCAAACCTAAAGGATCAATAAAACTAGTGGGAATTGAATCCAATGAAGCTAATACCCAATTGTCTGATGAACTTTCTTCGCTTTCAGAGGCTTTTAGAATTAAAGATGTTTTCTCCTCCTGGACGGTAATTAATACTAATGATTTTGCAAAAGGGGTAAATTACGGTAATCAGGCTTTAAAAGGAGCTTTCTTCAGGCCTAATATTGTTTTTTTAAACCTTCAGCAACATGATAATTACGAAACCGAGATCAGGCCTGTTATAAGAGAATCTATCCGCTTAGAAATTGGCGTTTTATTGTATTCTTCACATCCGACCGCATTATTAGGAAGAAGAAATATGATTAATGTTTGGGTAAGTGACCGAACCAACAACTGGGATGTTGGATGGGATATTGGTAATTTAGACCTATCGATCTTAATTGCTTATAAACTTAAAAAAAATTGGGATGCGAGGATTCGGCTGATTATTGTTATTAAAGATGAAAAAGAAAAAGAGAATGCCCAGAATTTCCTGAATTTGTTAATTAATCTGGCACGCTTGCCGGAAACACTTACCGAAGTCCGCGTTGGAAATTTTAAGGACATGGTAGCAAATGCACCGTCGGCTGATCTTAATATTTTTGGGATGCAAGAAAACTTAAGATTTGAATTTGTTCAGGAAATGACCTTGAGTACAAACAGTTCCTGCCTCTTTGTTAAGGATTCGGGCCATGAAAGTATACTCGCTTAGATAACATTTTAACGGCCGAAAGTTATGAAAAGGGACTAAAAATATGATCGGTACCTGTTGAAGTTATATTGTTTTAATATCTTTATTTCTCAGAAAATTATTATTTATAATTTAGTGTTGGGGTGTAATAAATGATGGTATCAATTTAAAATGAGAACGACTCTTTCAAAAACAGCCACTTTAGAATCGTATTTTCAACCTTTTAGAAATGAGGTTGTTGGTATAGATCAATGTTTTGAATCGCCTTTTGGAATCAAAAAAATCATTTATGCAGATTGGATTGCTAGCGGAAGGTTATACCGCCCTATTGAAGAAAAATTACTTAATGAAATTGGCCCTTTTGTAGCCAATACACATACGGAAACTTCCGTTACCGGATCGGCTATGACATTAGCTTATAAGGAAGCCCGCAGTATTATTAAAGAACACGTCAATGCTACTGATGAAGATGTTTTGATAACTGTGGGGACTGGAATGACAGGAGCAATAAATAAATTTCAAAGAATTTTAGGATTAAAGGTTTCCGAAAATCTCAAAGAGCATACAAAAGTACCTGAGGCTATTAAACCAGTAGTCTTTATTTCTCATATGGAGCATCATTCTAATCAAACCTCCTGGTTAGAAACAATCGCAAATGTAGAAGTAATACCCTGTAATTCTGAAGGCCTGATTTGTTTAGATAGTTTTAAGGAATTGCTTTTGAAATATGAAAAACATCCTCTAAAAATTGCTTCAGTAACCGCTTGCTCAAATGTGACAGGTATTGTAACGGATTACTATGAGGTTGCCAGATTAATACATCGTTATAATGGATTGTGTTTTGTAGACTTTGCCTGCTCAGCGCCATATGTGCCAATTGATATGCATCCAAAAGATAAAGATGCCTATTTAGATGCTATTTTCTTTTCACCCCATAAATTTCTGGGCGGACCGGGAGCTTCAGGAATTCTGATTTTTAATAAAAAATTGTACAAAAACTTAGTTCCGGATAATCCGGGAGGCGGAACGGTGGCCTATACAAACCCCTGGGGAGATCATGATTATATAGACGATATTGAAACCAGAGAAGACGGGGGTACGCCTGGTTTTCTGCAGACCATAAAGACTGCATTAGCAATACGTCTGAAAGAAGAAATGGGAACTGAAAACATTTTAGCAAGGGAACATGAGATCGTTGACAAAATATTTAAAGAATTATCCCATATAGAGAATATACATATACTGGCCAAAAGGCATAAGGATCGATTAGGGGTTATTTCTTTTTTTATAGATGATGCACACTATAATTTGGTTGTAAAAATACTCAATGACAGGTATGGTATACAGACCCGAGGTGGATGTTCCTGTGCAGGAACCTACGGTCATTATTTATTAAATGTCGATCTATCGACATCAAAAGCCATTGAACAAAAAATCCTTGAAGGTTGCCTGATTGAGCGACCAGGTTGGGTACGTATGTCTGTACATCCGATAATGACAGATAGGGAAATAGATTTTATCTGTGAGGCTATCAAAGAAGTGGCTTTGTATCATGAAGAATGGGGCAAAGACTATGAATACAATAGCACTAAAAATGAATTTGTATTTAAGGGCAAGGAACCCGTAGAAAAAACCATTACATCTAAATGGTTTAATATCTAGTAAAACTGAGCAGGTTCCTTGTTTAAAAATAGAAACCTGCTCGGCTAATTACTAAGTCAGACTTAGTAGATGTTTGGGTTGATCGTTGTTTGGATTATGTTAAACCAATTCTTCTTCTTCTTTCTTATTTATGGTTTCCACATACTTGTTAATTAAATCCGGTACTTTTTCAAAAGCTGCAGCTAAACCATGAGCTTTACCTGCTTCTATAAATGAAATCTCGTCATCTTTAGTAACTAAAAAACCAATAGGTTCAATACCCATTCCTGCCCCGGCACCCATGCCCTGACCTTTTCTAGCTTTTGCTTCGATACCTTCTCCTCCACCAGATCCAAATCCCATGCCTACCTTAATAACCGGTATGCATTTAAACTCTCCTAATTGAAATTCTTCGCCAATAACAGTTTCAGTTTTGGCTTCAGACTTGATAAAATCTGTGATTTTACCTAAAAATTCTTCAAAATGTAATTCCATGATAAATTTTTTAAATGTTAATAAATGATTTTATAATGTTTATAGGTCGGTTTTGTAAGTGTAAAACCATGTTCACTCTTCCTTCAAAATTTACTCGAAAAGTCCCTGCATGGTGATTCAAGAAAGCAAATGCAGGATAAAGTTTTGCATTTTCTATGCAATCACCTGTATCTATATCTAATAATAGCTTCTTCACTTTAAAAGATTTTAGAACTTGTAATCCATATTTCAAATTTGATTGGATATTTCCCCTTTTTCTCGCTTTTGTCTCAATTTTTTTCTTCTGCTCTTTTTTCTTCTTTCTTAAAGGATAAAAGTAAAACCGGGTAAATAGTGTATTAAGTTTTATCCGTATGAATTCAGTTTCATGACCTTCCAGAGCTACTTTGGCCAAACCCCAAACCCGAACAAAGTATTGGTTTTTAGCAACGTTTATAACAATATCCAGTGGAACAAATAGAAGATAGAGTATCAACGAAAACAGAAGTATGCCGAAAATAGCCCAGAGCATTGTTTTATTTTTATGCAAAGGAAATATATAGCATATTTTTTGGCAATGATCTGAATCATTGCCATGCAACTATCTTAAAAAAATTTGCAGATATTCTCATTGTTGACCATCATGGCTCGACCATTTTCAATCTTTTTGCTTACCGCCATAAAAATATAACAGTACTAACTTCTAAAATGCCGATCTATTAATTTACTTGAGAGGTTTATAA
>JABDPH010000464.1 GCA_013042925.1 Eudoraea sp. | reverse complement strand
TCACCTAAAACAGAATTTCCCAGATAACCATCATGACCTTTGCTTGAATAGCCAAAAATTACCGAATTATTTATTTCTCCGCATACTTTACCATAGGGACCAATGGTAGTTGGTCGATAGATCTTAGCTCCCATTTTCACTACGGCCTTTTCACATAAGGCAAATGCTCCACGAATCAGGTTTCCTTCCATTATTTCGGAATTTTTACCCAAGTATATGGGTCCTTCAGTGGCATTTAAAATGCTGTATTCTACCTTGGCTCCTTCTTCAAGGAAAATATTTTCCGGGTTTATCAATTGGTTGGTAGATGAAATGGGGGCACTTTGCCTTCCCTCGGTAATCATTTCAAAATCCTGCTGTAACGCAATCCCATTGTCAGAAAAAATATCCCAGGTATTTGCAACTCTTAGTAAATCTCCTTCA
Source organism: Eudoraea sp. (assembly GCA_013042925.1). Classification (GTDB taxonomy): domain Bacteria; phylum Bacteroidota; class Bacteroidia; order Flavobacteriales; family Flavobacteriaceae; genus Eudoraea. Next base: position 2,758 of record JABDPH010000464.1, on the reverse strand, counting down.
AAATTTATTTTCCTATAGTCAGAAAGATCAACTTTTTGTTCAGCGTCGTCTGTGAAATAAGCAATTAGGAGATCTTCTTTAAAAACGGCCTCGTTCTTTTTTAAATTAAGAATGATAGAAACCAGCTCTTTTGTTGGACAAAAAGACGCATTAAGCAGAATATTAGCCCTGCTATTGATCATCGGATACTTTTTAGAAAGATACTTTTCCGTCTTTGGGCTGGTAGTGGCATTCAGGTACTTCTCCCATTTTTCCCTGATTGTAAGAATGCCGATTCTAATATCGGCGACTGGTCTGGTAAACGTAAAAGGTAATAACGAATTCCTGACCTCACCATCAAAAAGAATATAATTCATCTATTCAAATTTTAAATAAAAATAAAAAAATAACGCCCCCGATAGTAATCGGAGGCGCATCTTTATATTGAATTTTAAAAAGTCTACTTTTCTTCAGTACCAGACTTGGCATCCTTAGCCTCTGGTGCTGATGGTTTTGCCTCCTTTTTGAACTTTTTATATTTGCTCTTAAATTTGTCTATTCTACCTGCCGTATCTACCAATTTGGCCTTACCAGTATAGAATGGATGAGACGTTCTTGAAATTTCTAATTTAACCAAGGGGTATTCCACACCCTCAACTTCTAAAGTCTCCTTTGTAGCTGCTGTTGATTTGGTGATAAAAACGTCGTCATTAGACATGTCTTTAAATGCTACCAATCTGTAATTATCCGGATGTATACCTTTTTTCATTTTATAATTCTTTTAAACTTCTGAATTTTCAGCGTGCAAATTTAATTAATTTTCTCAGAAACAACAATTTTAATTTCCCAAAAAAAGAACTCATAAAAATTGTATCTTTAATTGTAACAAAACTTGTACTAAAACAACTAACTATTTAAAACAACAAAATCATTTAAACATGGAAGAAAATCAACCTAAAACCGGAAAGTATTCATTAAACTTCGGGTTAATCCTTGGCGTAATAAGTGTAGTTTTTGCTATTATGCTCTACTCTATGGATGCCCATACTTCTCAAGATCCAAGTAATACCGTTATTAGCGTGGTTATTATGGTAGGTGTAATTATCTGGGGAATAATTAGTTATAGAAAAGCCAATGAGGGGTTTCTCACATTGGGTGAGGCGCTAAAACTGGGGGCTGGAATTGCAGTTGTTGCAGGAATAATTGGAGTTTTATATACAATTCTGCTGGCAAATGTTCTGGATCCTGAATTTGCGGTTAAAATAGCAGAAAATCAGAAAGCCGCCGGAGAGGCTGCCGGAGTAATGTCTACCGAACAATTGCAACAGCAATATGATGGTACTGTAAATTATTTTTGGATTTCTTATCCAATCATTTTAATATTTAACATCATCGCTGGTCTGGTTATAGGACTAATTGGTGGTTTAATATTGAAAAAAGAAAAACCAAATTATTAATTATTAAAAATTGTACTTTTGGAAGGAATTTCCCTTAGAAGTCAATGAACCTATCTATAGTTATTCCTTTACTTAATGAAGAAGAGTCTTTAAAAGAGCTCCATGATTGGATTGCCGATGTTATGCAATCCAATCAGTTTTTATATGAGATTCTATTTATTGACGACGGTAGTACCGACCAGTCATGGAAGGTAATTGAAGAATTAACACAAAAAAATGAAAACGTAAAAGGTATACGCTTTCATAGAAATTTTGGAAAATCACAGGCCCTTCATGCAGGATTTAAAGTGGCACAGGGTGATGTAATAATCACTATGGATGCTGATCTGCAGGACAATCCGGAAGAAATACCAGAACTGTATAATCTGATTCTACAAGAAGATTTCGACCTTATTTCGGGTTGGAAAAAAATAAGATACGACTCCCTCATCTTCAAGAATATGCCATCCAAACTATTCAACTGGGCAGCAAGAATTACCTCTAATGTTAAATTACATGATTTTAATTGTGGGCTAAAAGCCTTTAGAAAGGATGTCGTTAAAAATATTGAGGTTTCCGGAGAAATGCATCGGTATATACCTGTCCTGGCAAAAAATGCCGGATATTCCAATATAGGCGAGAAAGTTGTAAAACATCAGGCACGTAAATACGGCAAGACAAAATTTGGAGCGGAACGTTTCATACATGGGTTATTAGATTTGATTACGATCTGGTTTGTATCCAAGTTTGGCAAACGTCCTATGCACCTATTTGGAGCTTTAGGCGTGCTTATGTTTATTATTGGTTTTGGATTTGCTCTTTATCTCGGGATTGATAAACTTTTTATTAACCCTTTTGGCCGTTTGCTATCTGAACGACCACAATTTTATGTTTCACTTACCGCAATGATTATTGGAACACAATTTTTTCTGGCCGGATTTCTCGGAGAAATAATGGTAAGATCAAGAGTAAATGTTCAACGCTATACCATTTCAGAAGAATTAAATCTTTCGAGTCCTTAAAACAGATATTCTTTGTAATTTTAAATTTTCAACCGAAAAATCCATTCAAATGGACGATATTCTTACCAATGCCAAAGCATGGCAAACAGACTTTTTTGACCCAGCTGTCAGAAAAGAAATACAGGATCTAATAGCCAATGATCCAGAAGAACTGAAGGACAGATTCTATAAAAATATGGAATTTGGTACAGGCGGCATGCGGGGTATCATGGGTGTTGGTACAAATAGAATAAATAAATATACTTTAGGTAAGAGCACTCAGGGCCTCAGTAACTACCTGAAAAAAGTATACCCCGGTGAAGAATTAAAAGTAGTAATTGC
>JABDPH010000460.1 GCA_013042925.1 Eudoraea sp. | reverse complement strand
AAACCCTTTTTTATGTATCTCGCATTTAATGCACCACATGACCCAAGGCAGGCGCCCCGGGAATACCTGGATAAATATCCTATAGAAGATATCAGTGTTCCTGAAAGCTGGTTACCCGAATATCCGTTTAAAGATGGCATTGGCAATGGCCCTGATTTACGGGATGAAGCCTTGGCCCCTTTTCCAAGAACAGAATATGCTATTAAAAAACACATTCAGGAGTACTATGCAATAATAAGCCATATGGACAATCAGATAGGGGCAATTTTAGATGGTCTGGAAGAAAGTGGGCAAATGCAAAATACTTTCGTCATTTTTACGGCAGACCATGGATTGGCAATGGGCAGGCACGGACTGCTGGGCAAACAAAGCCAGTTTGATCACAGTATTCGGGTACCTTTTGTTATAATGGGACCAAATGTGCCTAAAGGGAAAATTATTTCTTCGGATATTTATTTGCAAGATGCTATGGCTACAAGTCTGGAATTGGCCGGAATACAGAAACCGGGTTACATTTATTTTCACAGTTTGATGGATTTGTTGGAAGGAAAGCAGGCTAAAAGTTTCTATAATGCCATTTATGGGGGTTATGTAGACTTACAAAGAATGATTGGCAAGGAAGGGTTCAAACTTATTGTATATCCTAAGTTGAACAGGGTCTTATTATACGATATGGAAAACGACCCTGAGGAAATTAATGATCTCTCAGATGAACCATCTTATCAGGTCAAAGTTGACGGACTTTTTCAGGATTTATTAGAATTACAGCAGCAGTTGAATGATACTTTGGATATACGCCATGTAAGAAAAAGGAATGTTTTATAAAAATCTGAGAATTCAATAGTTGGCTAGGGCAAACCTTTAACCATATTCAAAGTATTGCCTATATCATTTTGTTTTAAGACCAAAGCTGGTTTTTATTTGAATGAATTCTATAAGTTCTGTAACCATAAGTTCCTACAACAAAAAAGCATATAAGTGGCAATACAAACGAAAAATTTACTTCGGGAACTCCAAGAATTTCAATGTCAGCATAACCCGAACCACCAAAGTCTAAAATTGAACCCTGGAGAACAGGCATAATGGCTCCGCCTACTATGGCCATTACTAAAAATGCCGCCCCAAATTTAGCATCTTCGCCAACCCCTTCTAAAGCAATTCCATAAATTGTGGGAAACATAACCGACATGCACAATGAAATACCCACAAGGGAATATAAGCCCGTCATCCCCGGAATAAATATCGCCCCCAAGGTGAATGCAATGGCCCCAAAAGCGAAATACATCAGTAGTTTCCCGGAAGGGACATATTTTAGTAAATAGGTACCGATCCAACGGCCAATTAAAAAGAGGATCAATGCCGAATAGGCGTATGTTACGGCACTTCGGTTGTCAATTCCCAGGGTTTCTGCATATTGATAAATATAGGTCCAGCACATAATCTGGGCCCCAACATAGAACATTTGGGCTATTGTGCCTTCTACAAACTTTTTATTCCGAAATAGACGTTTTACAGCAGAAGTCACTGAACCCCTTGCTTCTTCTTTTTTCTCGGGCATTTTAACGAGCGCGATAAGAACAAGCATGAATAATACAAATAAACCCAGAATGACATACGGGTTGCGCACAACCATTAGATCTGAAGATCTTACGGCTATTTTTGCAGTTTCTGATAGGGTATCATATATTACATTTCCTTGCGCATCCAGGTCATCTGACTGCAGAGAACCCAAAATAAATGTTTGCGCTATAAATAAACCTGTTAGGGCTCCTAATGGGTTAAATGCCTGAGCGAGGTTTAATCTGCGTGTTGCTGTTTCTTCATCCCCCATGGATAATATAAAAGGATTTGCAGTGGTTTCAAGAAAAGCCAAACCAAAGGTTAGAATGTACAATGCTGCCAGAAAAAACCCAAATTCTTCATAGGCCGCAGCAGGGTAGAATAAAAGGGCACCTATGGCATACAGGATAAGCCCCAGGATGATTCCTTTCTTATAGGTGTATTTTTTAACAAACATGGCTGCCGGAAAAGCCATAGTAAAATATCCGCCATAAAAAGCCATCTGAACCCAGGATGCCTGGGTATTGTTCAATTCCAAAATCTTTTTAAAAGCAGATACCATGGGATTCGTAATATCATTGGCAAATCCCCATAAAGCGAATAAAGAAGTTATTAAAATAAAAGGGATTAACACCTGCTTAGAGACTACCGGTATTCTCTCTTTGTTTTCCATAATGATTATTTCCTGACTAGTTTAGTCATTTTCTTGTGTTAATAGTGATCTATCCAGATGAACGTAACCTCCGTCCACAGTGATAAATTGCCCGGTTGTATGTGAAGATTTATCAGAGATAGTAAACAAACAGGTATTTGCTATTTCCTGTGGCGTGGTCATTCGGTTTTCCAGGGGAATTTTTTTTATAATTGATTTAAGTTTTTGGTCTCCATTTTCAATAGATTCTATCCAACTCTTATAAGAAGGGGTCCAACTTTCTGCAATAATGATAGCATTAGAGCGAATGCCATATTGAATAAGGTCTACAGCCCATTCCCGTGTAAGCCCCAATACACCCCCTTTAGCAGCAGCATAGCCCGATGTGCCTCCCTGTCCGGTTAAAGCAACTTTGGATCCTATATTAAGAATATTCCCTTTTGATTCTTTTAAAAATGGCACGGCGTATTTGACTATCAAAAAAAAGCTTACCAGGTTTAGCTTTAATGAATTCATGAACTCCTCATGAGTGGCGTCTAATCCTGCTCCATCATTTACACCTACATTATTAATAACCGCATCTATGCGTCCGTACTTTTTGGAGATCTTTTCAATTGCATTTTCAATTTGTTCAGGGTCTGTAACATCTGTTTTGCAAAAGAGCGCATCAATCCCTTTTTTTCGAATTTCCTCAATATATTCAATAGCCCTGTCATTTCTGTCTATAACCGCAGGAATAGCTCCTTCTTTCGCCAAATTGTGTAAAATGGTTTCTCCAATACTGCCTTTCATTCCTGCTGCGCCGGAAATAACCACAACCTTGTTTTTTAATCCCAAATCCATATACTCCTGTTTTTAGATTATGTAATTATATCATATTCAATTTCAATCCTTTATTCCTGAATATCCTTAATTTTTACTGGGGCTTAATCTATTAAATTTAAAATAGCTCCGTGCATTCCCTTATCTAGTATTGAAATAAGGCTCGAAATAACTTCATTTTGGAATCCTTCGATTTTTGTTAAATCCCGGTCCCAGAAATTAGAATTTGACAACACTGAATTAACAATTCTTGTAATACTTTCTTTCGAACCATCTACCTGTGACCAGTGCAATTTAAAAAAGTCAAGCACTTCCCGATCATCGGCAAGCTTAATTGTTTCACCATTCCTCTCACCTTTATAGAAAGCAATTAAAGCAGCCAGGGAAAATAATAAATGTTCAGGCAGTTTATTCTTCCTTTTAATAAATTCGAGGGCAGAGGGTAGAACCCTTGTTTTGTATTTGGAAATGGAATTAAGTGAAATGCTCAGAAGGGCGTGTTCCAAATAGGGATTTTTAAACCTGTCTAAAACATCATCCGAGAATTGAATCAATTCCTTTTCGGGTAAATCCAGAGTTGGGCAAATTTCATTGAATATGGCATTTTTTAAAAATACACCCACTAGCGGATCTTCTAAAGATTCACGTACAGTATCTATGCCATAAAGATAACCTACCGGGACTAATGATGTGTGTGCTCCATTTAATATCCGGACCTTTCTGGTTCTGTATGGTTCCATATTATCCGTGAAAACAATATTCAATCCGCTTTGTACTGCAGGAAATTCCTCTTTAACTTCTTTTGGCCCTTCAATAACCCATAAATGAAACTGTTCGCCCTCAACGACCAGATTGTCCTTGTACCCTAGTTCTGTCGTAATTCGGTCTATCTTATTTTTAGGATATCCAGGGACTATCCTGTCTACCAAAGTATTACAGAATATATTGTGTTTATTGATCCAGTTGGTAAATTCCCCGGGCAAATTCCATTCAGCGGCATATTGAATAATTATTCTTTTTAAGTTATCCCCATTTCTGTCTATTAATTCACAGGGTAGTATAATTAATCCTTTATCCGAAGCGCCTTTAAAAGTTTTGAATCTTTTGTATAAAAATGCGGTTAATTTTCCAGGGAAACTCTTCTGAGGTGAATCTGCTAATTTATCAGCTTTATGATAGGCTATTCCGGCTTCTGTTGTATTGGATATAACGAAACGCAAGTCGGGATTTTCGGCAATAGACAAATAAGCTGAATAT
>JABDPH010000456.1 GCA_013042925.1 Eudoraea sp. | reverse complement strand
GTCGTGTCCGGCGTGCAAGGCATTGGTAGAAAATTTGTGTTCACTCATGATGTTTGTTTCTTTGTATTCAATATGAATACTGGTTCTTAATAAAATTTGTTTTCAAAACTACTTTAGGATCATTTTTATACATCCATTTCAGAACAATCCAACCCTAAGTGCTGCACTTAGCAATCGGGAAATTTTAAAATGTTACAGAGAAAGGCGAATTAAAAGGGATAATTCTTTATTGTTATCTGTCACATTCACATGTGATAGAATTTAGCACCTTCTTTGTATTTGAAACAAAGGGTTGCTAAGGTTTCAAAGGGTCTATTCCCTCCACCTTTCTTGATAACTTTTCAACAAGTGATTGAACTTTATAAAAGCAAATATAGGTATGGAAAAACGGATATTCCTATTATTTGTACAAAAAATTACAAATTGAATGCCAATTTAACCTTATCTACCATATTTAATTTTTCCCATGTGAATAACTCCACTTTTTTTTCAACTCTACCATTATAGGGCGATTCAAATACTTTTGACACCATTCTAGGTTCCTTCCCAAAATGTCCATAAGCGGCAGTTTCCAGGTAAATGGGATTTCTTAATTTAAGACGGTTTTCTATATCAAAAGGCCTCATTTTAAATAGTTCTGCTACTTTCCGGGCAATTTCACCATCGCTCATAGCCACTTTTGAAGTTCCATAAGTGTCTACTAAAATAGAAGTAGGTTCGGCCAATCCAATAGCATAACTTACCTGTACTAATATTTCATCACTAACTCCTGCCGCAACCAAATTTTTTGCTGCGTGTCTTGCTGCATACGCGGCGCTCCGGTCTACTTTACTGGGATCCTTTCCACTGAAAGCGCCTCCACCGTGAGCACCTTTACCTCCGTAAGTATCTACAACAATTTTTCTTCCGGTTAATCCGGTATCCCCATGTGGCCCACCAATCACAAATTTACCCGTAGGATTAATATGGTATGTAATCTTATCATTAAACAAGCCCTGGGTACGTTCGGGTAATTTTGCTATTACTCTTGGGATTAAAAAAGTAATAAGGTCTTCTTTGATTTTTGCCAGCATTTTATCATCATCCTTGTCAAACTCATCATGCTGTGTAGATATTACTATTGTATCAATTCTAAGAGGTTTGTTATCATCCGAATATTCAATAGTAACCTGTGACTTGGCATCAGGTCTCAGATAAGGTATTTCTTTATTTTCTCTTCTTATTAAGGATAGCTCCTTAAGAATTCGATGAGAAATGTCTAATGCCAATGGCATATAGTTTTCACTTTCGTTAGTCGCATAACCGAACATCATGCCCTGATCACCAGCGCCTTGGTCTTCCTTTTTTTCTCGTTCAACACCCTGATTTATATCTTTAGACTGCTCGTGAATCAAAGATATGACTCCACATGAATCACCACTAAACTGATATGCACCTTTAGTATATCCAATTTTATTTATAACATCGCGCGCTATTTGTTGAAGATCTACGTAGGTGTGACTTTTTACTTCACCCGCTAAAATTACCTGCCCAGTGGTTACTAAGGTTTCACAGGCTACCTTACTTTCAGGGTCAAAAGCTAAAAAATTATCTAATAAAGCATCACTAATCTGATCGGCAATCTTATCCGGGTGTCCTTCACTAACAGATTCTGAAGTAAACAAATAGGCCATAAAAACTTACTTTTTAAAATTAAAATTGATTTGACGGTTGCTGGAAAAGAAGTTTACAACTCAGATTACTCTGTAGAAACTGCTTTAGCATTTTTTCTTTTGCAGAATCTTAATGATCTTTAAATAGTGTTTAAACGTATCCAAAAAATATGTCCTGCTTAAGAGGTTGCAATCAGTCAAATCCCTCCTCTTATATAACGTGGACAAAAATACGTAATTGCTATTAAAATAAAAATTTTGATACAACAAAATTATCTCTGGTATTTCAACAACTATTTTTTCTCTTCCAGCAGATACTTTGTATATTGTGTTCCTCTTATATTTAAGACACCAACCATAAATTAAAACACTATATGCATATTGCCGTAGCTGGAAATATAGGAGCCGGAAAAACTACCCTCACCCGGCTTTTAGCAAAACATTACAGATGGGAGGCTCACTTTGAAGATGTAGTAGACAATCCCTATTTGGATGATTTTTACAATCAGATGGAACGCTGGAGTTTTAATCTACAGATCTATTTCTTAAATAGCAGGTACAGACAAATATTAAAGATCCGCCAATCTGGAAAAAATATTATTCAGGACAGGACCATTTACGAAGATGCGCACATTTTTGCTCCCAATTTGCATGCAATGGGTCTTATGACTAACAGGGATTTCAGCAATTACTCCAGTCTTTTTGATCTCATGGAAAGCCTGGTACAACCCCCTGATCTGCTTATTTACCTTAGAAGTTCCATCCCCAATTTGGTAAATCAAATACACAAAAGAGGTAGAGATTACGAAAATTCTATATCAATAGATTATTTAAGTCGATTGAACGAACGTTATGAAGCATGGGCCCATGGCTATGAAAAAGGCAATTTGTTGGTAATTGATGTGGATCAATTAGATATCGTTGACAATCCCGAACATCTGGGTGAAGTAATAAATAAGATAGACGCTGAAATACATGGGCTTTTTTAAAGATAATTACTAAAAAAAATCCCCAAGCACAGCCTGGGGATTTTTTTTAAGCTTCGAAACAACAGTTACTATTCCTCCGTTACTTCTTTTACTCTCTTTTCTATTCGAATTTTTGCATTAGAATCAACTTCATTTAATGCGTCTATCTGCGCTTTTACTTCTTCTTCACTACCTTCAAAAATAAGTTCACGGCTATTCTCCGTGCCATTTTCCAAAGTGGTTATAGTTACTACCGCTTTTACAAGACCTTCATCGTTCTTTTTCATCTCAACCTGCATTTCTTTTTTAACTTCTATGTTGCCATTTTCAGTATTGTAGGCAGTTAAGGTATCTGAAGAAATAGCAATACTGGGTGCTATCACCAAAGCTACAACAGACATAAGTTTTAAAAGAATGTTCAACGAAGGACCTGAGGTATCCTTAAAAGGATCTCCAACGGTATCTCCTACTACAGCTGCTTTATGAGCGTCTGTACCTTTACCACCGTCTGCCTCAATCATTTTTTTGGCATTATCCCATGCACCACCGGCATTAGATTGAAATATTGCCATAAGCACGCCACAGGTAGTCACACCTGCCAAAAGTCCTCCAAGCATTTCCGCACCACCAATAAACCCAACAGCAACAGGTACAGCAATGGCCAATAATCCTGGTAATACCATTTCTTTAATAGAAGCTTTTGTTGATATGTCTACACATTTATCATATTCAGCAACCCCGTCTGCAGCATCAAATATTTTTCTGTCCTCTGCAGTTGCCTTAGACATATCTGAGTCATACTTTCTCATAACTTCCAATGCAGCATGCAATGCCGGAATATCCCTGAACTGTCTGCGAACTTCTTCGATCATAGCCATAGCTGCACGGCCCACTGCATTCATAGATAAGGCAGAGAACACAAATGGAAGCATCCCTCCTACTAATAAGCCAGCCATTATTTCGGGTCTGGATACGTCTATAGCGGTTACATTAGCTACTTTCATAAAGGCCGCAAACAATGCCAATGCAGTCAAAGCTGCAGAGGCTATTGCAAAACCTTTTCCAATTGCTGCCGTAGTATTTCCAACAGCATCTAATTTGTCTGTACGTTCACGAACTTCTTTAGGCAACTCTGCCATTTCTGCTATTCCACCGGCATTATCGGAGATAGGACCGTAAGCATCAACTGCCAATTGAATCCCTGTATTTGCCAACATTCCGACTGCAGCAATTGCAATCCCGTATAAACCTGCAAAGTGATGTGATACTAAAATAGCACCTGCTATTAATATGATAGGTACTGCCGTAGACATCATTCCAACGCCCAAACCTGCAATAATATTTGTAGCAGCCCCTGTATTAGATTGCCTTACTATTGAACTAACTGGTTTTGTTCCTGTTCCTGTATAATACTCTGTTATTTTACCAACCCCAAACCCGGCAATTAAACCGGCAAGTGTGGCATAAAAAACACCCATTGCCCCAGAAGGTAGGCCTTCAATAGTTTCAGGCAACATGGATGTTATAATAAAATAGGAAGCAATTATCATCAAAAAGCCAGAACCGAATTCGCCTAAATTTAATGCTTTATGGGGGCTTCCGCCATCCTTAACTTTAACAAAGAAAGTACCTATAATAGAC
>JABDPH010000452.1 GCA_013042925.1 Eudoraea sp. | reverse complement strand
AATGATCCGGATCTGGTAGTTAAAATGTTGCCTACTATGCAACGCGTTGGGGGAAAGGAAAATATTCAAATTCAAAAAGCTATTACAGGTGCCGAAGACTTTTCTTATTTTCAAGAACAAGTCCCCGGGTTTTTCTTCTTTTTAGGTGGGATGTCACCCGGTACTACTGAGTCATTCCCGCATCATACGCCAGATTTTATAATTGATGACAGCGGATTGACTTTGGGTGTAAAAACACTTACTGAAATGAGCCTTGATTATCTGAATATGGATGATTGAATTGAATTTGGTCAAATATTAATTTGAATTAATTGAGCGAGGTAAATTCGCAAACACTTAAATAAACTATTTTTGTGTCTCATTTAAATAAAGGTAAATATTCCTGTTTTTTTAATTAATCAATAATACCCATGAATAGAATTACTTTATCGATACTCTTTTTATTTTTATTTGGAAGTATTTTGCAAGCTCAAAATAAGAAAGAGCTCATAGCCCAGGTTAACAGTTTAAATACGGAATTGGAAGGCGTAAAGGCTGAACTTTTAGAATCCAAAAAAAATGAAAAAATAAGCCAGGCCAGAGCGGAATCCTTTGAAAGCCAGTTAAAAGGACTGGAAGAAAACAATGCTATATTATTAGAAAACCTAAATAACTTTACCGGCCAAGCTAGTCAAAGACAGGACAAGCTTAGCGGTGTCATGGAGGCACTGAGAAAGAAAGAAGGAGAGTTGAAATTTATTAATGATGCTCTGACCAGCAATGATTCCATTTCACTACTAGTCCTTACTAATTTTAAGCAAACACTGGGTGAGAACGCTAATATTAAAGTTGAAAGTGGTGCTGTCACCGTAATCATGGATAATTCTACTTTGTTTGGTGCTAATCCCAATGGTGTTATACTTGAAGGAGCAGCTTCCGATATGCTGAACAAGATAGCCGGTGTAATTAGAGCAAACCCAGATATGGCTGTAACCCTTGAATTCCATACAGATGATGCAAACAGTTGGGAAAATGTATATTCACAGGCTGCTCCTGTAGCTGCAATTATTGGAAATACTACTGATGTAGAAGCAGAAAGAATCGCAGTTTCAAGAAAATCTGATATGGTTAAATCGCTGTATATCAAGCTTCATCCTAACTTTAATTTGTTCTACCTTAGGTTGAGACAAAATATGAAGAAATGAAAGAAGGAATGCTCAGATAATATTATGCTGTTACTTTCTTAAAGAGAAGAATAAGAGCTATAATTTTTTGAATATTTCAACGTTCTACATCCATAAACCAAACTAAATTACCAAAACATGACTGGGGACGATATTTTTCAACTTTTCGCATTTTTATTACCTGCCGTGGTTACCGGAGCCGTGGCTTTTTATTTCTTTAGATTACATACCAGAAACGAGGAAGGTCGCAGGAGGTTTTTACTTCACAAAGATTCGCAAAAAAATGCCATGCCTATACGCCTGCAGGCCTATGAACGTATGGCACTTTTTTTAGAACGTATCTCAATACCGAGTCTTGTGGTAAGAGTTGGACCGAAATCTGCCGATAAAAACGCATATGAACAATTATTGATACGAACTATTGAAAACGAATTCGATCACAATTTATCCCAACAGATCTATATGAGTGATGATTGTTGGAATATTATTAAGGCTGCTAAAAATGCGACCATTCAATCCATAAGAAAAGCTGGTATGTCTGAATCAGACTCTGCTGATAAGTTGCGTGAGGACATTCTAAATGAAACTATGGAAAAACAATCTCCTTCGGCAACGGCACTCGCCTTTGTAAAAAAGGAAATTGGAGAAATCTGGTAAATTTATAGCAGGAATAAAAATTACTGTTCCGGTTCAAAAGCACTTAGCTCCACATTTTTAGTTCTTGCAAACTCATGGCCCTTTTCCCACCAGGAGGTCATTTTCTCTTTATCGAAGATTAATGAATTTGTAGTTAATACGGTTGGTGTATAATAGAAATTGATTATTGCATTGTTATTATTTGCTACGAACTTTCCAATTCGGATATTCTGCCGTTCAATTCTATCTAACATAAATGCAAACATGCTGGTAAGGAGCGAAAATGCATTCTTAGAGGGCATTCGGTTAAAATGAGTCACTTCAGTATGTAAAATAATTGCATCTACTTCTGTTGCCCCTCTCATAATGGCCTCTTCAATAGGGACCATACTTCCAAGTCCCCCATCAGCATATTCACAACCCTCTTTTCGCACCAGGCTCATGAAAGGTGTATAATTGCATGAAATCCAAATCCATTCACAAAAATCATCATACTCAAAATCCTTAATGGACTTATATTCCACAGTATTTAAAGAGAGATTGGATACTGTAACTACGATATCCTTTTTACCATATTTAAGAGTTTCAAATTCCTCAGGTGTGAGTGTGTTTTTTATAAGCTTCAATAAATTATGACTCTCACCAAAAGTTCGGCTGCCCTTGTAGAAGTTCTTTAGCACATTCCAATGGTTTATGCCAATATTGGCCACGCCATATTTTTTTTGAATCACAAAAGGGCAATTACTAAAGATGCTGTCCTGATCTACAGAGGTATAAACTTCTTTAATTTTTTGAATCTTTTGAAGTGCCAGATGAGAAATTAGCAAGCTTCCGGTTGATGTGCCGAGAAATAGGTCGTAATTATGATTTAATTCCTGCATCAGGTATTGGGCAACGCCTCCTGCAAAAGCACCCTTACTCCCACCCCCTGATATTACTAAAGCTCTCATTTTACATTCAGTTTACTTTGTATATAACGCAATTCTTTTCCCTTTAGTTCTTTTGACAATTCATGTATTCGCCCTTTTTGTTTGTCGTCTTTTAGTAGCCTTTCTATCTGGTTTCTGGCAAAATTTCTGAATTGCCAGGAATGATGAACGGAGGCATTGACCAAATCCTTCAGGTTTTGATCCGTAAAAGGAAAAACCTCAGAAATCAAAGAAAATGCGTTTTGCCTTACCTCAAAAGAGTTTTCCATTGAAGTATATCCGAATAATTCCTGGGCAAATGCAGCCTGCTCAGAGTCGTTT
>JABDPH010000440.1 GCA_013042925.1 Eudoraea sp. | reverse complement strand
GATTTTCATGTCTTAAAAGATATCAGCTTTAGTGTTGAAGAAGGAGAATTTGCCTCTATTATGGGCAAATCGGGTTCGGGAAAATCAACTTTACTTTATATTCTTTCTACCATGGATACCGACTATGAAGGTGAGCTGTTTTTAAATGAAGAACTCGTAACCGGAAAACCGCATAAAGAATTGTCACAAATCAGGAACAGGCATATTGGTTTTGTATTTCAATTTCATTACCTGCTCTCGGAATTCACTGTCCTGGAGAATGTAATGCTTCCGGCTAAAAAATTATCCTCTAAATCCTATCAGGAAATTGAACACGACGCAATGGAGAAACTAAATATGCTGAACATTGGACATTTAGCAAAAAAAAGAGCTTTCCGGGTTTCCGGAGGTGAAAAACAACGTGTGGCCATTGCAAGAGCGCTTATCAATAATCCCGATATCCTAATGGGTGACGAGCCAACAGGAAATCTTGATAGTTATAATGCCGAAAACGTTTTTCAAATATTTAAGAAGCTAAAGGAAGAGGAAGGACTTTCCTTATTGGTCGTAACACATGATTTAGATTTTGCAAAACGCACAGATCGAATAATAGAAATGGAAGATGGAACCATTGTTTCCTGAAATCTAATGGCCAAATCCCAAATTCAGTAATTATAACAAAGTATCGGAATAGTAACCAAAGTTTCCATTCTTTTAACAATATCTCTATTAAAAACAGAAGCAAAGAGACCCTTATTTTCTCTTTCCAACATACCCAATAGATCTGCATTCTCATCTCCTATATGCATCCTTAAACCCTGTTCTATACTATTGGCCAATACCATGTGAAAACTTATTTTTTTATATGGCACCTGAGCTCCCAATAATTCTTTAAACCATTCCATCTGTTGCATAGCAGCATATTCCTCTAAAGTGGGTATATGTACAACTTCTATTTCAGCGTCGTACTGTTCAGCTATTTCCGCCAATTTTTCTATGGCAATAATATCTGCAGATTCGAAATCGCTGGCGTAAGCAATCTTTTCAATGCTTTTATAACTATATTCAGGAGGAATAATTAGTATCGGGCACAGGTTTTTATCTATTAATTTATTCGCAATATTCCCACTGAAAAAACCCCGGGCAGAATGTTCATCTTTCATGCCAATGATAAGCAAATCAACAGGATCTTTTTGTATTCTGTCTCTAATTCCCTTGCTTATTGATGTATTTTCTGCAACCTCAAAGCTTATTTGATTTTTTTTTAAGTCTTGATTTAGATTTGTCAGGCAATAGTTATTAAGTAGTTCCTTTTTCTCTTTCATTGCCAATACTTTTAATTGCTCAGAAGACCTGATATTGGATGTGCCCACAGGGGGAATATCATATACATGAAATACCACCAGCCTGGCTTTTAATGTTTCACTTAGATTCTTAGCATAAATTAGTGTTGAAATAGAATTCCTGGTACAATCAGTGGCATAGAGAATAGTGTCCATAACAAATCATTTAAATATGAAGTCAATTTACCTCATTTTAGATCTGAATAATATGATATTGGTCACAAAAGATCAACATGACTTATATCATAAAAATTAGACCTCAACTGAACTACTTTTAGCTTAAGAACAAAAAGATAATTTAATCATGAATGACGACACGAAATCAACTCAGGAAAATAATATTGGAGAGGTTAAATGGCAAGAACTATATATCCTTACCGATCACTGGAAGTCAGATCTGGAGTTCTATAAAGATGACCTTAGGTTTTTACATCATTTGATAGATAAATATATTATTTGGATAACAAAAGACGAAAACCTGAATATGGTACAGGACATAAAGAAAAATCTATTTGAAATTCAAAATAAAAGTGCGGACTTAATGAAGGAAGTAAATATACACCAGGGAAATTTGGGACTAATGGTAGAAAATCCGGTTCAGAGTTCAAATCCCCAATTTTTGAAAGATCATGGTGTACTTGAAGATAAAATGGCAAACTTCGTAAAATTGTTCAGGTCCAACAGAAAAGAAGTGTTTAACATTACCGAATATGTTATAGACAGTGAAGAGTTGCCTAATATTCTAAAGTCCTGATCCTTTGTAAAACACCATTTAAACCCTTGTCAGTTGATTTATCGAATAGTATATTTTAAAGCATGAAGTAACAGTGATACGCTTCTAAAAAGAAATTCTTCGTTATATTTGCACCGCAATTTTAGTAAAGCCCACGTGGTGAAATTGGTATACACGCTACCTTGAGGGGGTAGTGTTCGAAAGGACGTGCTGGTTCGACTCCAGTCGTGGGCACAAAAAAACTGCTTCAGTTTAAGACAGAAGCAGTTTTTCTTTTTAAAATTTGTTTATAAGCGTCTTACCTTTACATTTCTGAACCACACACCCGCACCGTGGTCTTGCAGCGCTAAATAGCCATCATTGGATTTTCCATAATCAGGAAATTCATTCCATTTACCGCTATTGCGTTTTTCTAACCAGTCCTGGGAGTTCTTATCAAATTCAACAATTTTCTGACCATTGAGCCAGTGTTCAGCCTTACCCCTGTTAAAAACAATCTTACTTGTATTCCACTCCCCTACCGGTTTCAGGGTTTTATTTTCATTGGCTACATGCATGGCGTAATTTGCGCCGGTTTTTTGCCAATCTTCAATAGGCTCTTCAAAACCAACATCATCCAATAACTGATATTCCGGGCCGGTTTCATAAGGTGAGTGATATATAGTATCCTCTACTACATGGTAAAAAGCACCGCTATTGCCCCCTTTGGTTATTTTCCATTCAAAAGCGAATTCAAAATTGTCATAGGTTTCCATGCTAATGATATCCCCTCCTACATCTCCAGCCTCTCCAAAACATTCTATAACATTATCCTTGATTGACCAATTTGACGGTAGGGAGTCCTGGTTGTAGCCCCTCCAGTCTGATGGATCCATAAGTTCCACCCACTCAGTTGCTACCACTTCAGCTTCTTTTGCAGCAGGTTTTTCCACTTTTTTCTTCTCAGTATTCTTGCATGCTCCCACTAAAAGCACCAAACCTATTATTACAATTCTTAGTTTCATAATCTTAAAATTTAAAGGAGTTTCATCCCAACAGGATCCCATTTTATTGCTTTATCTAAATAATAGCTGTCGTTGCACGCTAAAGCCGGAGCCGCCGCCCGATAGCCAAATATAGCATCTTCCGATACAGCTTTGCCACCTCTGATAGCATTGAACCAATTACTAAAATGATCATAGTGGGCTCCTTGATACCCGTCTTCTACCTCAAAAACAATTTCTTCAGGAGGAAGCATCTTTTTTCTGGAACTAGTTGTCCCGGTTTGCGACGCTTTGGACTGAAAAAACGGGTCATTATCAAATTGCTCATTATTTCTTCTTAAAATTACCTTAGTCCATTGAACATCCATAGAACCCTCACTTCCTACAATCCTCAAATACGTTGTTCCCGAAGTACCATCTACAAAATTACAGCGCAATGAAAGGTTAAAAGCAGGGTGTTCATCAGAGTCGGGATAATCAAATACCCCGAGTAGTACGTCCGGTACTTCCCTGCCGTCTTTCCAGTAACGCAATCCTCCCGATGAATAAATTTGATTAGGACCTTTAGACTGGGTAATAAAATGAAGGCTGGAAAAAAGATGCACGAACAAATCTCCAGACATCCCGGTTCCATAGTCTTTGTAGTTTCTCCATCTAAAAAATCGTGTAGCATCAAAAGGTCGCTTATTTGTATTCATTAAAAAAGTGTCCCAATCTACGGTTTTAGGAGAAGCATCCTTTGGAATATTGTATTGCCAGGCGCCGGTAGGACTCCTTCTTGCCCAAAAACCTTCTGCGTAATTTATATCCCCGATTGCTCCCTGAGCTAATAACTCTTTTGCCTTTTCATTTCCTAAGGAAGACATTCCCTGACTGCCTACCTGGAAAACCATACCAGTCTCTTTCTGGGCCTTAATAACGTCAGGTCCTTCGTCTAAAGAATGAACCATAGGTTTTTCACAATATACATGTTTACCCGCGCGCATGGCATCTATTGAAATTTGCTTGTGCCAATGATCAGGGGTTCCAATAATAACCGCGTCCACATCTTTCCGGGCCAGTATTTCCTTATATTGTTTGGTAGTGAACAAATCTTTGCCCCATCTTTCTTTAGCCCTTTCAAGATGACCATCATAAAGATCGCAAACGGCGACTAATTTAACCCCATCGTGTTTTAAGGCCGAATTAGTATCCTCTGAGCCCATTCCCCCGGCACCAATTAGAGCAATTTGTATATTGCTGTTAGCGCTGTATTTTTTTCTGCTTAAGTAAGAAATTCTAGGGGCTGTTCCCGCGCCTATTAGTGC
>JABDPH010000291.1 GCA_013042925.1 Eudoraea sp. | reverse complement strand
CTATAAAGATATTCCAATAATTTATTGATTAACAGTAAGATATAAGATAATGTTAAATCAATGGCATATGCTTTCAGGACTAAAATTATCTGTTAAACAAAAGCCAATAGTGTAACAATTTAGTTTTATGACCGTCTTATATTCAAACAACGATCAACAAAAAACAAATTATAAAATGAATAAGTTATTAATATTATGTGGATTGGTAATGCTGGGCACAACCGCCACGCCGCAAGAGACTAAATTAACTTCAAACTGTACTTTAACAGAAGATAGTATTTACGAAAGTACAGTTGATGTAAATAATCTCGAAACACTTGCAATGCAGAGCGAAACTGTTTGGAAAGCGCCAAAACTTGTAAGCAGGATGCTTGTAAATGCACCTGACGATATTAAAGTGTCTGAAATAGTATTTATTGAAGAAGAAACTTCTATTGATTTAGGATTTGATACAGCCGATTATTTGCCTGAAGGTTTTGATCCTTATAATGTCTATTTTGATATTAATTCTGTTGAATTCATTGATGATGAAGAAGAGATGCTTGGATTTGATACTGCAGCTTATTTACCCGAAGGTTTTAATGCATATGCGAATCCTGGAAGTTTAGAAGGAATTAATTATATAGAAGAAGAAGTTATTGACCTGGGATTTGATACTGCAAAATATATACCTGAAGATTTTAATCCATATGAATTCTACTTTGATCTGGATTCTGTGGAGTATATAGAAGATGAGGATGAATTAGAGTTTGATTATAGCACAGGGGATTATTTGCCAGTTGGATCTGATCCTTTATCAAAATAATAAGGGGATAGAATAGATCTTATTTCTATCGGTTTATTGGGTTAGTCGCCATAAAGCCTTTGCACAGCAAAGGCTTTTTTAGTGCTATATCTTATGCACTGGTACCGTATAGAGGGTATTTAACAAAAATTTAACTTAAAATAACGGAATATGAGATTGCTAAAAATACGAATCGGTTTTGGTAGTCTTGTCAAAGTTTTCATCGCTATTTTGAACTGTTGATAAATATGATTATAGGAAACTGAGAAATTCGTTTTCCGGGTGAAATTAGTCTATTGTTAATAGTATCTGAAGAGCAATAATAAACATGTTTACTAGTTATAACTTTGCCTAAATTTTTAACTTAAATAAGTTATGAAAAATCTAAAAACAATAGTAAGTAGCTTTTTGATAGTCGTTTCTATCAATGGCTTAAACGCTCAGAACCCAAATGGGGGTAATGATAAATTTGATATTAACAGTATAGTATATATAGAAGAAGAAATGGATTATGATCTTGGTTTTAATACATCAGATTATCTTCCTGAAGATTTTGATCCATATAACCATTATTTGGATTTGAATTCTATTTCTTATCTGGAGGATGTTTATGTATATATTGATTTTGAAAAGAATTTACCTAGAGATTTTGATGTATATTCAAATCCGACGGATTTTCGAAATGTGAGCTACATTGATCCTATGGATGACATTCAATTAGAGTTGGAAACAGCAGAGCATTTACCTGCTGACTTTAATCCGTATTCAAGGACTTCATCAGTAAATTACAATTCTCTATTTTAAATCTTAATATACTAAAGAAACAAGCCCTGATCATTGTATCGGGGCTTTTTTTTTAAAACAACATTGGAATTATATATTGGAAAACCAAGATCAGCAATAGAACGGAAATCAGATTTAAAATGATTCCAACTTTTGCCATCTGGTGAACCTTAATATAGCCACTGGCAAAAACAATTGCATTTGGAGGTGTAGCCATAGGCAACATAAATGCACAACTGCTGGCAATGGTCACCGGGATTAAAAGATATACTATTGGTATCTCGAGACCAATCGCAATTCCAGCTACTACAGGTGCCAGGACCGCCACAAGGGCAACATTACTCATTAACTCTGTCATAAATAACATAAGGAGAATAAGAAGTGAAGCTGTAAATAATATAGTAATCTCACTTGTTGCTATAGCATTGGATACTATAGCCACAATGCCGCTTACAGACATACCCTTGGCAAGTGCCAGTCCACCACCAAAGAGAATAAGAATACCCCAGGCTAATTTTTGAGTATCATTCCACTTTATGATAAAATCTCCTTTTCGGATATTATAGGGAACAGAAAAAAGTGAAATTGCAGCCAACATACTGATTATCGTATCTGAAAGGCCTAATCCCGGGAATATTTTGTTTATAAGCGTTCTGAAAATCCATAGAAATACGGTAATACCGAAAATGACCAGGACCATTTTTTCTTTACCCGAAATAGGTCCTAATTTTTTTAGTTCAGAATTTATTACATCCCTGGATGCATTGAATTTCAATTGTCTGTTTGGAAACATCCACTTTACCAGAACAAGATAGGCTATGATTAGAAGTATTATGGAGAAAGGAAGACCGAGGGTCATCCATTTTAGAAAAGAGATCTCAATGTTGTATTCATTTTCCAGCAGACCAATCATAACAGAGTTTGGCGGAGTTCCAATAACGGTGGCAATACCTCCGGCATTAGCAGAAAAAGCTATGCCGAGCATTACACTAAGGCCAAAATTCTGGTCATTTTTAGTATAACCATCTTTGTCATTGATAAGTAAATCAATTACAGACATGGCTATGGGTAGCATTACCACTGTGCTGGCTGTATTACTTATCCACATGCTTAGAGAAGCGGTTGCTATCATAAAACCCAGGACTACCTTATTGGGGGTAGTTCCTGTTATTTTAATGATGTTGAGTGCAATTCGTTTATGCAACTTTACCTTTTCCAGTGCCAGCGCCAACACAAACCCACCAAAAAATAAGAAAATAATAGGGCTTCCATAGTTTGCGCCTACATCGGTTATTGGCATAATATCCAAAACAGGGAATAGCACAAGTGGTAAAAGAGCAGTGACGGAAATGGAAACAGCTTCAGTAATCCACCAAATTACCATCCATAGCGCAACAGCGATAACACCATTAGCATTTTCATTTTCGGGAATAAGAGTTGGTAAATTTGTAAAAATGAAGAAAAGAAGCGGACCGAAAATAAGTCCGAATTTCTTGTTAAGG
Source organism: Eudoraea sp. (assembly GCA_013042925.1). Taxonomy (GTDB): domain Bacteria; phylum Bacteroidota; class Bacteroidia; order Flavobacteriales; family Flavobacteriaceae; genus Eudoraea. Next base: position 1,462 of record JABDPH010000291.1, on the reverse strand, counting down.
CCCATTTGGAATATTTTAGGCCCTAAACTATACCTTTTACTTTAGTTATAAAAATAAAAGGGAGCAAGTCTGCTCCCTTTTAATTATCGGTAAAAAACTAATCATTCAAATTAATAGGATTAAGGTCTGTGTCTGTTGATCCATAAAGCAATTTAACTTCTCCTTCCATATCAAATCCGGCTACAAAAAATAAATCACCATCTATATTTAAAATTTCAGGCAGGTAATTTCCGGGATAATTAAGTTGTTTAATCTGACTTCCATTAGAATCAAATTTTCTTAAATTCTCATCACTCGATATTACAAAGGAATCTCCTAAAGACACCATTGCCTGGTTATTCTTTGTTCCTTCAAAATAAGAAGATGAAATCCTGGTGCCGCTTGCATTAGCCACTGTTAATTCTCCATGGGCATACATCGCGATATTTCCGTTAGAAAGCTGTTCCAGATGATATCTGCCATTCAGGTCGTTGGAAGAGGTGATTTTAGAGTCCAATACAGAATCCTCATAAATAATATGAGAAGATACATTAAGACCGGAGTCAAAAAAGATTAATAATGGTTTATAGTTTGTTATTTTCGGATTAGTAAGATTTTTACTGAAGACAGCTCCGAAAGCAATATAGCCGCTTTCGACTTTAATCATATCCCCAATCATGGAATCTGCATCACCAAAAGAATTAAGGGCTACCTCAAATGCGTCACCTGAGGAATTCCTTGTTTCCACCGCCGTTTTATAGATACCACTATATTCTTCTGTACCAAAGTAAAGGAAATTGGTCCCTTCTGCCAGGTAACCATAACTGTGCTTCGAAGATGAATTAATTCCATTAAGAAAGTTCCACACATTATTATAGGTCACTTCCTGAGTACCATAAAGGCCATCCAGTGTTCTTGAGAACACAAAATTCATATTCCCGCTTGGGTAAAAGTTAACAAAAGCACTATTTGAATTATAAGGCTTGTCTGCTATATAAATTGTAGAGGATTCATAGCTTTCATCTAATTCCTTGTAATAAAACTTTTCACCTCCGCTGCCTTCAAGGTCTTCCAAAAGTTCAATAGAATAGATTGAACCATTTACAGGATTAATACCCGTTTCCAGTGGAATTCCGTTAAACCCTTCTGCAACCTCGGGGAAAATAAAGAAGTCTTCTACAATAGCATCGTTTACCAGAACTTGTCGGGTAAATGTATTTGTCTCCATGGCATCATTAGAAACCGTGAGTGCTATGGTATAATCTCCCGACTTTCCATATACTACAGTGGGATTTTCTTCTGTCCGTGTTTCTCCGTTACCAAGATTATACGAGTATGTGCTTGCTCCTAATGAGCAATTATTTATTTGCAGGTTTTCGCCCACCAAAAGGATCTCTTTACTCACTTCAAAACAGGCCTCTAAAGTTGAGTTAGGATCAGGATTATCAGGCCCTGAAGGAGAATTATCCTTAGAACAGGAAGT
>JABDPH010000438.1 GCA_013042925.1 Eudoraea sp. | reverse complement strand
CCACTATACAGTCTCAACTGTCGGGCTTTAATTTCAATGTTTAAAAATCAAATGAGAAAGGTCTGATCCAGAATCTGAATGTCCCTGATCAGGGGTGGCGGAGAATATTCCTTAAAGGAATTTGTGTCTTTATCAACTCCTTTAAATAAGTTTATATAGGTGTAAAAGAATGTTGAAACAAAGATCTGTTGCTCGAAAGTTAAATTATCGATCGAAATTTTAAGATCATCCTGGCCTTCCATTACTATTTCTAAATCGGTGCAGCAGTCCATCTCCATTTGCATAACAGAATCCTCTCCTGGTGATGCAGAAGAACTTGCTGCCATTGAACAGCGGTCTGCGGCCTCAAAAAAACTGTAATCAACCAGCTGATCCCCACAATAATGTATGTCTACCGTAAAAGAGAGGGTAGAAAACAAGACCATAAGAGCCATGCAAAAAGATGCTATTTGACGCAAAGATTCCTTCATCTGTATTACAAAACTACTAAAATTTGTCTTTTATTGCATTGATTAACATAAGTTTAAAAATTAATTTTATTTAATTCATGCTTATATAGAGGTAAGATTTATCATAATCTGTACAATTAAAATTTCCAATTTAAATACTTTTACAAAAAAAGAGATATGCTGAGTGAAATACGCCCTAAAATTGTTTCAATCATACATTCGGATGCTGAAGTAAGCCTGCGCCTTCAGCAAATATGCGATCTTCTTCAGGAGTCCGTTCCATATTACGACTGGGTGGGCTTTTACTTTAAAAATGGCAACAAAGAAGAGTTAAAACTAGGGCCATATGCAGGTGCCCATACAGAACATACTATTATTCCTTTTGGGAAAGGAATTTGCGGTCAGGTGGCTCTGAGCAATGAAAACTTTGTTGTACCCGATGTAAAAGCCCAGGACAATTATATTGCCTGCAGTATTCATGTAAAAGCAGAAATCGTAGTTCCTTTATTTGTAAATGGGGAGAATATTGGCCAAATTGATATCGATTCTAATACCCCTGACCCATTTACACGGGAAGATGAAGAATTCTTGGAATTCGTTAATAAGGAAATAGCAAAAATTCTTTAAAACTTTAGCTCTTTTGTTAATAACACTATCTGAATTATAGCTTCAAAAAAATTACATTTGTTCCTTTAGCTATTCTATCTAAGCACTACAAAATGAGCACTACAAAAAAAATCAACTCAGCCTTAATTTCAGTATTTCACAAAGATGGCCTGGAACCAATTGTACGGAAATTTAACGAGCTCGGAATTTCAATATACTCCACTGGGGGCACAGAAAAATTTATCAGGGAATTGGGAATTGAAGTAATTCCTGTTGAAGAAGTAACCAGCTATCCTTCTATTTTGGGTGGAAGAGTAAAAACACTTCATCCAAAGGTTTTTGGGGGTATTTTAAACAGGCAGGATAACGAAGGTGATGTAGCTCAACTGGAAGAGTTTGATATACCTCAGCTGGATGTAATTATTGTTGACCTCTACCCCTTTGAAAAAACGGTATCCGGAGATGCATCTGAACAGGAAATTATAGAAAAGATTGATATTGGTGGAATATCACTCATAAGAGCTGCTGCCAAAAATTATAAAGATGTTTTATGTGTTTCTTCCATGGAAGATTACAGTGAATTCCTGGAACTAATCACTGCCACCGGAGGGGAAAGTACTGAGAACGACCGAAGACATTTCGCCACAAAAGCATTTAATGTTTCCTCGCATTACGATACAGCAATTTTCAATTACTTCAACAAGGAGCATAAAGAGCCGGCCTTAAAAATTAGCGAAACCAATGCGAAAGTTTTGCGGTATGGTGAAAACCCACACCAAAAAGGATTCTATTTTGGAGATTTTGAGGCCATGTTCGATAAATTACACGGCAAGGAGCTTTCCTACAATAATTTATTGGATGTTGACGCCGCTATAAATCTTATGGATGAATTTAAAAATGACGACCCTACTTTCGCCATTCTTAAACACAACAATGCATGTGGATTAGCTACCAGAAGCACCATACACCAAGCTTATGTTGATGCCCTGGCAGGAGATTCGATATCTGCATTCGGTGGTATATTGATCAGTAATGTGAAAATTGATGTTCCAACAGCTCAGGAAATACATAAATTATTCTGTGAAGTAGTTATTGCTCCCAGTTACGATGATGAGGCATTAAGTATTTTAAAAGGTAAGAAAAACAGAATCGTTTTAATACGGAAAGAAACACCGCTGCCAGATATGCTGGTAAGAACATGTTTAAATGGATTTCTTCTTCAGGACAAGGATTTTAAAACGGATACCCTGGAGGATTTAAAAAATGTAACCACGAAGTCTCCTAGCCAGGAAGAATTGGATGACCTCATCTTTGCATCCAAGCTATGTAAACATACAAAATCAAATACCATAGTATTGGCTAAAAACAAACAGTTATGCGCAAGCGGTACAGGTCAAACTTCAAGGGTTGATGCCTTAAACCAGGCTATCCATAAAGCCAAAACCTTTAATTTTGATTTGGAAGGGGCCGTAATGGCAAGTGATGCATTTTTTCCATTTCCGGATTGCGTGGAGATTTCAGGCAATAATGGGATAAAGAGCGTTATACAACCGGGAGGCTCAATTAAGGATCAATTGAGTATCGATTATTGCGACAAAAATGGAATGTCAATGGTAATGACGGGTACTCGTCATTTTAAGCATTAATTTTACTACTTTTGTCGATGAAATACACCTTTTAAACCGAAACCAAACGAACGCGAATGGGATTTTTTGATTTCTTAACTGAAGAAATAGCTATAGACCTGGGCACTGCAAATACTCTTATTATACATGCAGACAAGGTAGTTGTAGAC
>JABDPH010000435.1 GCA_013042925.1 Eudoraea sp. | reverse complement strand
GCGTGGTACATATTATCCGCTCTCTTGTTGGCATCAATAGAATGATCAAGATATTCTAAAGCCAACTCCACAAAATTGAGTATATCAGTTTTGGAAATATCTTTTTTGGTCCCGCTAAATCCATTGGCATAGACATTGGTTCTATAGGCACTGCCAGCCTCGCCTAAGCCATCCAGAATAAGCTTTCTATCAGCATCTGATATTTTGCCTTTCAAAGTAAATGAATACTGTTCCAAAGTAGAAGCCAGACCCTCAAAAAATGTAACTAGTTCTTCTGAAAGCGCGGTATCGGTAAATTTTGCGTTTGAAAGCAAGTTGTGAAAGAATTTCAAAAATCTTCTGAGGTAATAAAGAGTAACCATAGAAACACCATTACCAACCAATGCATTATTGGCATCATTCCATTCTGGTCTCTGGGTATTAAGCCATATTCCTCCTTCCGGAATAAAGTTAGAGCACTTAGACATTACTGTAGCTAGTAATTTTTCCAGAAGATTTACACCATAAATATCGGAATCCTTAGTAGTCAAAAGAGCTCCATCTGCACCCAGTTCACTTTTTCTTTTGTCTATCTGATCATTAAGATCATGATCATAATCAATAGTATCCTTAGGATTTTTTAAGGTGTCCTGATAACTTTTAATTTTATAAGGAACATTCGCATAAACAAATAGTTCCTGATTAAAGTATGCTTCTAATTTGGAGGGATAATAATTTTGAATGAATTCCAAAAACTTCAGTAGATAAATTATTTGGTGATCACCCCAGTAACCAATATACGACCATGGATCATCCGGTTCTATAATTTCCCAGTCAAAGCCATCTTTGGTAACACGATATGGATTATAGCCTTCAAATGTCGTGGCATTTAAAAACTTGTGAATCATACTGTCAATAAATTCGGGATAAGAGTGCGCAAGAGCTTCCCAGTTTTGGAAAATATCTCGCCAGTTACCCTCATAATCCAGGACTTTAGATCCATCAATTTCACTGCGTGTATTTATTGAAAATCTATTCCATGGCCTACTGGGATCGCCATGTCTTCGGCTAAATTTTAGAGGCATGTACTCAAAACAAAGACGTTTAAAATTACTATCCGGACTTTGATCTGCGATATTTCGTAATTCCTTTAATGAAAACGTAACAGGAAATTCCTCCAATATCTTTTTATTATCCTTATTGACATTAGTATTTGCCTTTTCAATATACCTTACAAAATCGTCCTTGTCTATATTGTAACCGTCATCAAAAATACCACCTCGCATTATATTAAATAGTACGTTTGAAAAGTGTCTTGTATTTTGAAGTTTATCCGTTGTGACTTGCAAACCATCTGCTGAATAGGTCAATTCTTTCAGGTTTTGTGTACCCAATTCTATATCCTCCAAAACTTTATTGTATAGGCCTTTTTCGGACTTTAATAATGAAGATATAGCCTGCACATCGGATGGCCCCTGATTTAAGTTAGCCACAATTATCCAATCTTTATCCGAATTAGGGCTAAGTTCAACTTTAGAACTGATGAAATAAGCACTCTTTTCTGCTTTGATATCAATTTCTTCATTTATTGGCATTCCTTTTCTAAAAGCATCAAGCTGTAGAGAGGAAATTAAATGTGTAGGTTTGTTCATCCCAAGAGACCATGCAATAGTCGACTTCAGAGCTTCGCTTGGTTCCGCCTTATCCACAATTACTGCACTTAAGGCATAAATGCCCAGTCCTATTTCTGCTTCCAGTTCACTTTTTTTATAGGCATCGGCAAGGTTGCTTCTGTTATTTTGCAAGTCCTCATTGATCCCGTATGGTAATATATTTTGAATCCCATCTAAAATAGTTAGCTGAACGTCATTTTTTGAATCATTTACGAGTGTCGCCTTTTTAACAAATCCATACAGATCGGATGAATTCCACTGATAACGGAATATTAAGCCCAAATCCTCATTAATTTCTTCAAAGACTATTTTGTTGCCAAAACTGTTTTTATATAAATTTCTGGTAATTGCATATACCCCTTCATAACGCTCAGAAAAAGGCTCCCAAAGTAAAGACTTGCCATCTTTATGGATTTGGAGTATGGTCTTACTGCCAGTAATCTCATGCGATTCTGTAATTTTATCATCCGTATAATAAGGGAAAATTGCGCTATCACTATTCTTTCTTCCAGCACTTAGTGCCCCATTACTGGAAATAAACATCCAATGATCGGAATCGCTTACAATACTCATGAAAAATGGTCTCATGATATCGCTGTTTGAAATTTTATAAAAGCTTTCATTTTGCAGGAGTACCGGTTCTCCTTTTATTTCGGATTTTTCAAAATGCGCTTTTTTACCACCTAAGTATATTTCGTGTTGATTCATTTATTGATTTATTTCCTGATTAATACTTCCTGAACTTCTTCAAGTGTTCGTCCCTTAGTTTCAATAACGAATTTATAAACAAAGAATATGGCGCAGAAAGATAATAAAGCATAAAGGGCGAAAGTCACCGTTGGTCCCAGATTGGATAATTCCCAGGGAAATACCTGGGTGACAGAAAAACTTACCAAAGAGTTAAAAAAACCCACTGCTGAAATTGCAATTCCTTTTATTTTGCTTGGGAAAATCTCCGAAATCAATGTCCACATAACCGGTCCCAAAGAAATGGCAAAGGACGCAACATAAAGCAGGATAGCAATCAATACTAAAGTAGCATTGATTTGAATAAAATTGGTTATTTCATTACGTTTAAACTTCAGGAACAAATCCTGATTCATGGCAGGTTCAACTTCTTCAAAAAGCGCAGCCTGGCTCTCGTAAGATCTACCTTTGAAATCTGCTAATGCTGTTCTAATTTCATTGTTACCTATTTTTGCAAGGGTATTTTCATTAAAATCATAAGTTGCATTGTTAAATGCGAAAGCGGCCATCAAAAGTGCAATAGTCATAAAAGTAGTCCCTATCAGCAAAAGTGGTTTACGGCCCAACTTGTCAATTAGCCATATAGCCACCAAAGTAAATACGAGGTTAGTAAGCCCTACCACAATAGCCTGTAAAAATGAGGAATCTGTACTTCCGCCGGCTTGTTCAAATATCGTAGGGGCATAATAAAAGACTGCATTTATCCCTGTAATCTGCTGAAAAAATGCTATCCCAATAGCAATTATCATGATAGTGCGATTTCTGAATTTAAACAGATCTGCAAGAGTTCCTTTTTCTTCTTTAGCAGATATTCCACGCTGAATCTCTGCAATGGTAACTTCGGCATATTCTTCACCACCAATCTTGGCCAGAATCTTTCTTGCCAATTTTACTTTATTCAATTTCCTTATCAACCATCTTGGACTTCTTGGTACTGTAAAGAGCGCTAAAAAATAAATAGCCGCAGGAATGGCTTCAACACCCAGCATATAGCGCCAGCTTTCACCTTCTATATTTACCAGAAAATAATTGGAAAAATAGGCAACGGAAATACCAATTACTATATTCAACTGGTTGAAGGATACAAGGCTACCCCTGAGTTTTGGAGGTGCTATTTCTGCGATGTAAATAGGTGCAATTAAGATGGCTCCACCTATTCCGATACCTCCTATAATCCGGGCAATAATAAACTCTGTATAACCCGTTGCCAAAGCCGACCAGGAAGCAGAGATAGTAAAAAGTGCCGCTACAATGATTAATATCTTCTTTCTGCCGAACATATCACTCATAGGTCCTGCCAATAAATTTCCGGCCATAGCTCCAAAAACTACGCAGCCTACCGAAAATCCAAGCATCCATTCTGTCATTTCAAAATAAACAGTGATGCCTTTTACCGCTCCAGAAATAACAGCACTATCAAAACCCAATAAAAACCCTCCCAGAGCCACGATGAGGCTTATGAGTATGGTATAGGACTTATTCATTTTAACTTCTGGACTGGATTCTGGCATGATTTTCAGTATTATTTGGTTGGTATTTAGTTTGGTTTATTGTTATAAAAAGAACAATGACTATTCTGCCATCACAATGGTTTGAATCCCATTTCCGGGAATATCAACTTTTGCTGTTTTTGAATTCATTGTAATACTGTATTCTAAGGGAGCATCATTTTGATTCATAGCGACGATCACTACACTACCATCTACATTTACAAATGCAGTTGACAGCAAGGAATTTGAACTTGAAACGCTGCTAATCCTTTTGGCACCAGGGCGTATAAATTTTGAAAAATGACCTATGTAATAATATGAATACGTTAATGTAAGTTCTCCTGTTTTGGTGTCGCCATGTGCGGGTGCAAAGCATAAATTACCAACATGATTAGGACCTCCGGTTTCATCCAAGAGAATATTCCAGTCTGTCCAAGCCACCGTGCCATTGTTGAAGTCGTTTATCATAGATCTTCCATATCGCTCGGCAAGCCTTACTTCTTCTATTTTGCTAATATCATA
>JABDPH010000426.1 GCA_013042925.1 Eudoraea sp. | reverse complement strand
CCACCCCTTTCCATACCGAACAGGGAAGTTAAGCCCGTCTGCGCCGATGGTACTGCCGTAACTGGTGGGAGAGTAGGCCGCCGCCTTCTTTAAAGACCTCAAGATTATTCTTGGGGTCTTTTTTTTGCATTTATCTGAAGAGAAAGGCGGGAATTGACCTGAAATTATAAGAATTCTGCTATTTGACAACAAAAAATCATTTGGGCCCCCTGCTTTTTTTTGAAATTGTTTTCATCTATATTTATCAGGAGAACCATAATATCTATGAATAACAATCCTCAAGACAAGAAATTTAAAGAATGGCTGGATATCCTTCAACAAGAGAGCTGGCAATTAGAACTAATTATTTCAGGTTTTGCTATTTATGGACTCTTTATGATTATCGAGCCTATTGAACTAGCCGGTCTTGAAGCCCAGAATGAGCGGAATATTTATCTTGGCTTCCTAACTCAGGGCTTATTAATATCATGGTATATAATCACAATAAATCTTATTGCTCATGTAATTCTGCGTGGATTATGGATAGGGGCCATAGGGCTTCGGTATGTATCTGCGGATATTGAATATGATATACTAAAATACAGCCCGAAATTTACCAAACACCTGATAAAAAAGGTTGGTTCTTTTGATAATTACGTTGCTACACTCGAAAAATACTGTAGTGTAATTTTTTCAATAACATTTTTACTGGTATTTTATTTAATAGGATTGTTGGCAATTCTACTTATTCTTGCACTTTTAGGTCTTCTTATAGCTAAGGATGAAACACCAGACTGGGTTCGTTATGGCATAGCTATACCTGTAATTGTTTTTATTCTCCTTGGTGGGATTCTTACATTTATTGATTTTATTACACAAGGATGGCTTAAAAAGAAGAAATGGACCACCTCCTTTTATTATCCGGTTTACTGGGTATTTAAATATCTTACCTTTTCATTCCTTTACCGCCCCATGGTATATAATTTCCTGGATAATAAATTTGGGAGACGATTAAGTTTAATCCTTATCCCTCTTATTGTATTGATATCTATCCTTGCCGCCACCCGGTTTAGTACTTCAAACTATCTCGATAAGGATATGCAATCATCTTCTTTTGCTGCCAGCACAAAAAATTATGACGATCTAATTAGTCTTAATAATTCTTTGGCAGATCGTGCAAGTATTCCATCTAAAGTAATTCAAACATCATTCCTGAATGTTTTTGTGGTATATGGCCGTTCTATAGAAGATGATGTGTTTTTTTTTAACAAGGAACTGGAACCTGAAGAAGACAAAAGAGGTATTTATTCAGCCGTGTTTTCAGAAGGCACGGTAACATTTGCCGAGCGTGGAAAACGAATACAGGAGTACATGCATGAAGTTGAAGATATGTATATACTTAGTGTGGACAGTATTCCGTTCAAACCAAATTTTGTGGTTACCAAAAATTTCCAGAATCAACTTGGTTTTGAAACCTTCGTAGATATCAGATCAGTTCGGGATGGAAAACACATACTTAAAGTGGAAAGAAAAGACCATGATAAGGATAGTATATATATGAGAACAATAATTAAAATTCCTTTTTGGTATTATCCAGAAAATAAATAGGCAATTACAATGTTCATAAAAAATATTTTTATCAAATATAAATTTATAATTTCTATACTGCTGCTGAATGTATGCATTGGCTTTGGTCAAAACGAAAAAGTTAAAGTCTTAATCGGCGGTACTCTTATTGATGGCTTCGGTTCTGATCCAATTAAAAACAGTGTTGTCATTATTGAGGGTCAAAAAATTAAGAACGTAGGAACAGTAGGTAACATCGACATTCCAGCCAATGCAGAAATTATTTCCACTGAAGGAATGACCGTACTTCCCGGCTTATGGGATATGCATGTACATACTATGATCAATGGCCACGCCGACTATGCATATTGGGATAAAACATATCCTCCGCTATTTAAAGATGTTATAATGCCCTCTTCTGCGCATCAATTACTGATGGCAGGCGTTACCAGTGCCAGAGATCTGGGAGCTCCTCTTGAAGAGAGCATAGCTGTAAGAGATGCTATAAATAACGGAGAAATCCCCGGGGCAACGCTTTATGTCTCAGGACCTTTTATTCAGCATAAACCTTATCCCGGGACAGAAGATTTCAGATGGGGAGTGGATAGCCCGGAGGATGGAAGAAAAAAAATACGAAAGTTAGCTAAAGCAGGGGTAGATGTAATCAAACTTATTGATCAGGACCAAATGACCATGGAAGAGCTCAAAGCTGTGGTGGACGAAGCCCATAAGAACAAATTAAAAGTTGTAGCACACGGGCACAGACCGGAAGAAATTAGAAGGGGGCTGGAAGTGAATGTCGATTGTTTTGAACATACAGGCTTGTCTTCGGCACCTAAATATCCGGAGGATGTAATGGAAATGATTAAAGAGCGAACTGCTCAAATGAATATGGGACCCCTTTTTTGGTGCCCGACAGTTGAAGGGCTTTATAATTATGAGTACGTCCGTGATAACCCTGAAAAATTGGATAATGACTCCTGGCATCTTGGATTACCAGATAGCATTATTGCTGATATTAAGAGAAGTATTGCTCATCCTGATAGGTTACCGTATTATCAATTGACCCCTTCGCGAAAACCTACTCTAAAGACTAAAATTCACCAATTACTTGATGCAGGTGTTGTCCTGCTGATTGGCACTGATAGTGGCATACCAACTAAATTTCATAGTCAATCTACCTGGAATGAGCTGGATGTTTGGGTAAATGAGTTTGGAATAGACCCTATGTATGCAATAAGATCTGCAACTTACTGGCCAGCTTTATGGATGGGAGTCGCAGATGAAGTTGGGACTATAACCCCGGGCAAATATGCAGACATCATTGCTGTAAATGGCGACATTTTGAGATACATAAGTTTACTGCAGGATGTTGATATGGTTATAAAGCGCGGCAAACGCTATAAATAGTGGATTTAGATTATCATAAAGAAGAAAAACTAAATGCCATATCCCATGCAATTGGGGTTTTCCTGGGTATAATTGGATTCTATTTGCTTTTAAAATTTGACACCCACAAAACGGAATACTCAACTGTTTCCTTAGTTATTTATAGTATATCAATAGTCCTTCTGTTTTTGGCTTCAACACTTTACCATTATGTGTCTACCCAATCGGTGAAGATGAAGCTCAGAGTATTGGATCACATATGTATTTATTATTTGATAGCCGGAACCTATACGCCTGTAGCTTTAATAACTTTGGAGGAAGGAAATGGATGGTTAATCTTCTACACAGTTTGGGGAATAGCCCTTGGAGGTACAATACTAAAATTGTTTTTTACAGGAAAATTTGAGGTATTGTCACTAATATTATATCTTTTTATGGGTTGGTTGATCGTTTTTGATCTTCAAAGCTTACTATTAAATACTTCTAAATTGGGCCTCTTTTTACTGCTCTTAGGAGGATTTTTTTATACTTCAGGTATTTTTTTCTATGCATTTAAGCGTATGCCGCACAACCACCTCATTTGGCATTTCCTGGTATTAGGTGGCGCAATAAGTCATTGGTTTTATATTGCCTTGGCAGTAATCTAAAGAAAATATGCTATTACGGTCCCAAGTACAATCGCTGTTAACTTTCTAATGTTGAATGTATGTCCTTCAGAGCTTTCAAAAAGGATGACTGTAGAAATATGGAGAAATACACCTATGACCAAGGCCGTAATAGGAGCACTGTAGTTAGAAATAAAATCGAACTTTGAGGCGGCAAAACTTCCTAGTGGTGTCATTATAGAAAAGAATACCATAAACATTGTCCCATAAAAAATATTAATTTTTGACCCTACAAGAAAGATACTTAATATAAGGGCTATAGGTATCTTGTGTACTAAAATGCCATAAATTATATCATTGTTCTGGTTAATAGGAATGCCTTCTAAGAATGAATGAACACAAAGACTGATAAAAACCAGCCATGGAAAATTTCTTTCTTCACTATTAAGATGAACATGACCATGCTCTGCACCTTTTGAAAAGAATTCTAGAAAAATTTGCAGGAGAATCCCCAGCATTATGAAGATACCAATGATTTTTGGATCAGTCTGTTCATAAACCGCAGGCAGAAGTTCAAAGAGTGTAAGAGCTAATAAAAATGATCCGCTGAATGCCAGTAATAAACGAAGGCCTTCCTTCCTTTTGGGTTTTGTTAAGATTACAAAACCAAAACTCAAAAGAACAGCAATGATTAGTAAAATGTAAGTCATGCTAGTTTAATATGGTATTAGGGATACTAAAAATTGATGTGGATAAAATTAGTGTATTTTTGTGGCATTCTTTAACTGTACTATGGGTTATAATTTTAAAATGGTTGCCAAGACCATGTTTGGTTTCGAGGAAATACTTGCAAAGGAATTGCGGAACCTCGGAGCTATAAATGTTGTCGAAGGTGTAAGGATGGTATCTTTTGAAGGTGATACAGGTTTTATGTATAAAGCTAATTTATGCCTGCGCACCGCAATAAAAATATTAAAGCCTATTCATTCATTCTATGTAAAAGATGAAATAGATCTTTATAAGAAGATATATTCAATGGATTGGTCCAGATACTTAAACCCCGAAACAACATTTGCAATAGATGCAACGGTTAATTCGGAAAATTTCACACATTCATTATATGTCTCTCAAAAAACAAAAGATGCCATTGTAGATAAATTTCGTAATACGGTTGGTAAGCGACCAAATGTGGATGTTAAGTTTCCCGATTTGCGAATAAACATCCATATTCAAATGAACCGGTGCAATGTATCCCTTGATACTTCTGGTCGTTCCTTGCATCAACGTGGCTACAGAACGGCAACTAATATTGCTCCTATTAACGAGGTTTTAGCAGCAGGACTTCTTCTTTTAAGTGGATGGGACGGGCAGTCTCATTTTTTAGATCCAATGTGCGGGAGCGGGACGTTTTTAATTGAAGCGGGAATGATAGCATGCAATATCCCCGCAAATATAAATCGTAAGGAGTTTGCATTTGAAAAATGGCACGATTTTGATAGTGAACTTTACGAGAAAATAGTAGAAAGCAGTCTAAATAAAACCAGGGAGTTTCACTATAAAATCACTGGTTATGATAAGGCACCTTCTGCAGTGCAAAAAGCTATAGATAATGTAGCGAATGCAAATCTCTCGGAATACATTAATGTTGAAAGGAAAAACTTTTTTGAATCAGAAAAATTAGTGGAAAACCACTTACACATTGTATTTAATCCGCCTTATGGAGAGCGATTAAATATTGAAATGGAAGAATTTTACGGGAATATTGGAGATACGCTAAAGCGAAATTATCCTGGAACAGATGCCTGGTTTATAACGTCTAACCTTGAAGCTTTAAAATTTGTCGGGCTGCGTCCATCACGAAAAATCAAAGTATTTAATAGTCATTTGGAATCTCGACTTGTAAAATATATAATGTATAAGGGGAGTAAAAAAGCTAAATACAAAAATCAGCTAAAATAAATATTCATTGCCATTTGGGATATTTAGCTACTAAACTGCTAGGAATCTCTAAACTATTCTTCTACAGGGGTTTCGTTCTTCTTTTTCTTTGCTTTTTTTCTATATAAGGGAATGAAGTAAGAAAGAGAATAATTATAACCCACTCCAAATTTACTGTTATCATTTACCTTATTGAAACCAGGGATCCATAGATTAGGGAAGGTATCCGCTTCCGTATTGGTAAATAAATAAGCCAGCCTGACACTTGCTCCAAGGTATAAATTTGCAAAGAGTTCAACTTTTATTCCTAAAACAAATTCTAACCAGGTAGCATTTAATCCCGTGAATTCCTGAGGAGCATCAGACCCAGGGGCAAAATCAGTAGGATTCCAATACCTATTGCTATCGAAAATGGTATAATTATTTAATGTCTGGCTAAAAGTACTACCTGCATATCTTGCACCAAAACTTATAGCATTAGTCATTCCGTACCAATTCTCATAGGTGTTATAATCAATTCCAAGTTTTAGATAACTTCCGGAGGTGGTATAGTTATAAATTTCAACTCTATTCAGGTCATCTTTATTTTCAAGAGCTTCAAAACTCGTTTTTTCCTCATTACCAAACTCAGCTGCTAAGTAAATCTTTTTGGTAATGCGATAGTCTGCTACAAATTCCAGTCCGGAATAATCGCTATCTAAGAGGGCCCTTATTGGTCTGCTTAAATCAACACCAATGCGCAGGCCATAACGG
>JABDPH010000024.1 GCA_013042925.1 Eudoraea sp. | reverse complement strand
GCATCTACAGCATAGCCCGTATTTCTTCTATGAATGCTTTTCTTAGGAAATTCGTTGACTATATTATTCTGTACTTCCTTGTTAGATAATACTTTATAAATTTTCTTATAAATAGTACCTTCAAGCGTATCTGAGGCAATTTTTTCTTTGAAAACTGTTGGTGAGATAGCTTTAAATTCAACTTGAGAGCCATCGGAGAGTATTGTTTTGAGCACCTGTACTTTGTCTCGTGTCACCCCGTACTGGATAGAGGTGGTGCCGCTCGAATTATTGCCAACCATGCCACCAATCATACATCGGTTTGAGGTGGAGGTGTTAGGTCCAAAAAAAAGTCCATGTGGTGCCAGGAACTGATTTAGTTCATCCCGTATAACACCAGGTTGCACAGTAACACTTTTTTCTTCCTTGTTCAGGTGAAGAATCTTAGTAAAGTGCTTAGACACATCTACTACAATACCTTCTCCAACGCACTGACCGGCTAAAGAAGTTCCGGCAGCCCTGGGAATAAGTCCTATACCATGTTGGTCAGCGAATAAAACAAGTTTTCTAATATCTTCTTCCGATTTTGGAAAAGCAACAGCAAGAGGTGTTTTTCTATACACTGAAGCATCTGTGGCATAGAGTGCTTTCATAAGGGTACTTACATCCAAGGACCCCTCTAAATCCGTATCTAGTGAAACAAGTAATTTTTCGAACAAATTAGAACAACTTTTGATTCCAAAATTAAGTTTTTATTAACAGTACACCAGCTTTGAATATGTAATTTTAACTTTTAAATTTTATCCGTATGAAAATTGTAAAAATTATCACCTTAGTATTTTGTTTTGCCTCTGTTTCTATGAGTGCACAAAACATTTCAGATCATGCACTGGGACTTCGTTTAGGAGATAGCGATGGGTTTGGGGCAGAAATATCCTATCAAAAGTCTGTTGCACGTTACAACAGGGTAGAAGTAAACCTTGGATGGAGAGACAGCAGGAATTTTGATGCTTTTAAATTAGCTGGAGTGTATCAGTGGATCCAGGCATTAGATGGTAATTTTAACTGGTACTACGGTGTAGGTGGTGGCCTTGGAAGCGTAGACTTTGCTGCCGGCTCTGATGGTAGTGTACCAGATGGTGGCCTTTTTGTCTTCGGAGCAGGGAATATAGGTATTGAATATAACTTTGATATCCCTTTATTGCTATCCTTGGACTTCCGACCAGAAATTGGCCTTGTTGGTTACGATGATTTTTCCGATAATTTTGATTTTGACATTGCCCTGGGTATTCGATATCAATGGTAATAACAATAAAAGGTATTTAAAACTTACGTCCTTAGCATAACCTTATGTTAAGGACTTTTTATTTTCTTTCATATATAAGTACCTTTGCGCAACTAAATTACAGCAAATACAATGAAGAAGTTATTATTTACAGTCCTTGCAGCAGGACTTCTGTTCTCTTGCTCCTCGGAAACGAAAGGATATGTTATTGAAGGAACGGTTACCGGAGATGATATTGAAGGAACCAAAGTATACCTGCGTAAAGCAAATGCACTTAATCAAATGATCCTGGTAGATACGGTGAAGATAGCAGATGGGATATTCTCCTTTCAGGGAGACTCTGTGCAGGCACCGGAATTACACTATATTTTTATTGATAATTCCCCTGGTAATATTCCAATTGTCGTGGAAAAAGGGACCATTGACATTTCCACCCAAAGAGACAGTCTAAATTTTGCTAGAATTGGCGTCACGTTGCAGAACGAGTTGTTTTCAGATTTTCTTAGCGATTCAAGAGCCATGAATAGGAGAGCTACTTCTATGAATGAGGATATGCGAGATGCCATGAATCGTAAGGACACCGTTGTAATGAATTCTTTGAGAGAAGAATATTTTGAGTTGCAAGAGGAAGCAAAAGGATATGAACTGACGTTTGCAAGAAACAATCCAAACTCGCTAATATCTGCCCTCATCATAGATAAAGCCCTTACCACTAAAGCATTGGAGATGTCAGAAGTGAGAGAACTTTACGATCTCCTAACACCTGAAATTCAAGCTACTACAATAGGAATTAAAATAAAGGATAAATTGGATACAATGGGCAGCACAACCATTGGAGCCAAGGCGCCTAATTTTTCCGCCCCCTCTCCTACTGGTGAGGAATTGGCTTTACACGATGTACTGGGAAAAGTAACCATTGTAGATTTCTGGGCCGCCTGGTGCAGACCCTGCAGAGCTGAAAATCCTAATCTTGTAAGAATATATGATAAATACAAAGATAAGGGGCTCAGTATTATGGGAGTTTCCTTAGACCGTAGTGCGGATGATTGGAAACGAGCCATTGAAAAAGACGGGCTCACCTGGAACCACGTATCTAACACTAGTTATTTTGATGAAATAGCGAAGTTATACAACGTGAATGCAATCCCGGCTACGTTTATACTAGACGAGAATGGGGTTATTGTTGACAGAGACTTGAGAGGTATTCTATTAGAGAACAGAATAGAAGAATTACTACAATAATAAAGTGCCTATATATCATAAAAAACCCCGGACGTTTTTAACATCCGGGGTTTTATAAATTCATTTATATTCTTAAAACTTATTCTGAACATCCTCAAACTCGCCTGCGACAGTAACATTATCGCCCATTTTTACTTCACCAAAAATATTTACTACCGAGTCTGTTCCAATAAATTCTATAGTACTTCCGTTTTTAAGATCCAAATCTCCATAAATGGTTAGGTTACCTTCTATTCGAAGCACCGCGCCTTCCTGGATTTCTATTTCTTTTCTTTTTCTGTTTCTACCAACTACCAAAGTACCATTCATTTCCAGTAGCCCGTTGTCTTTTTTAATATCTACATCATTTATAACGGTCCAGGAACCACACATTAATAAGGAACCACTTACATTAATGTAATTAAAACGTTTGGCGCCTTTGAAGCCTATATCTTCTCCTTCATTAACCACCAACTTACTGGTGCCTTCATAATCTGGTAAGGTTTCACAAGTTGCCGCTAAACTTTGCGATAA
>JABDPH010000023.1 GCA_013042925.1 Eudoraea sp. | reverse complement strand
ATTTTTCTCAATAACGCTCAAGGGCCTTCTTACGCCCATTTTTCGTCCAAATACCTTATCAATGAATCGTAGGTCATACTTATCATTGCTGCCTTTGCTGAAAATTGTAGTTCCTTTATACGTGATTTCCTCATAGGAGAAACCCATTAATTTTATTCTTTTTAATGAATTTACGTTTTCATAGTCCATGCGCATTACAGCAAAGTCTTCAATATTTACATAGATGGTTCCTTTAAAATCGGCGGACCTTTTTGGGTTAAATTCAATGACATACACCCCCTCGTCATCTATAGCTGTAAATCCTTTTAGACTGAACTCATAACGGTTAGACTTGTCAATAAAATTTAGCTTCGTTTCATCATTATAAAAAAGTTCGGAATAGAGATCATGCAGTTGATTTTTTTTGGATGACAGAAAATGTTTATTTCCATCGTCTTTGAGTTCATCCTCAAGCTCCGCAGTTTCCTCCGAAGAATCAAATATGGAATCAATCTCTACCTTTTGACCAAACCAACCCGACTTAATTTTTAAATAAGAATTGGGTTTTACATTTTCTTTAAATATTCGCTCTAGTTTAGCTGACAGCGCTTCCATAGAACCTTCATTGTTTTTATCGTATAATTCTGCGGCCTTTTCTATATACAATTTGTGTTCATCGGGTTTTCTATAAAAATCACAAAGACTTTCTGTATAGTAGGATGCGTTTCTTGGTAAAATGGAGACTACACTGTCCAGAAATTTTTTGTTAAGCTCTTCAATAGTAGATTTTTCAAATTCAATATCCAGTTTTGTCATGGTATTGAGGCTGGATTGTCTAAAGAACAAGCGCTGTTTTATGGGCTCTCTATTATAATTTGAAGGTAAATTTTCTTTCACTTTTTCAATAATCTCATCAATGCTGAGATCATTATTAAATAGAAATACTTCATTTAGTTCTATAGCTTTTGGTTCAATATAAATGACGCTATCAAGCGTGGCCTCAAAGGGGATGGCTGTTTTTTTATATCCCATGCTGGATATATAGATGGAATCTTGCAGTTCCAACCCGGGGTTTAAATTGATGCTAAATCTGCCTTCTTCATTAGTGATAATACCGCGATGTTCAGAAAATTGAACCGTGGCATAGGGAATACCTTCATTTGTTTTGGTGTCTACAACCCTGGAAGAAATAGATTGGCAGTGTATAGATAATGAAGTTAGTAGGAATGCGTAAATAAATATATTAGAAATGGGTTTACTCATAAGTCATATCATTGATTACTATATTCTCTAAGACGAATTATCCATTTAAATGTTACTATATTTTGAAAAATTCATACCCTTACTAAATTTCTAATCAAACCACTAAAAATGAAATAATGAAGGGGAAGTACAATGTACCAATATATCCTGCCTTTTAGTCCTCTTGGCCTGAAGGTAGCAGTCTGGTGTAATATATCGTCTTCGTCAATTTTAAACTCCAACCATGCTTCTCCCGGCAATCGCATTTCTGCAAAAAGTAAAAGGCGTTTGTTTTCTTTGTCGGCTAATAATACCCGCCAAAAATCGAGGGAATCTCCCGGAAAGATTTTATCAGGATGTGTACGTCCCCGCCTAAGTCCAACACCACCACTAAGTTTATCAATAAATCCTCTTAACCTCCATAGCCAATTGGCATAGTACCAACCATTATCCCCTCCAATTTTCCATATATTCCTTAAAACAGCTTCTTTATCCTGTACTTTAAGCTTTCTCTCATCTTTGAGTACACCAAATTTAGGTACCTGGATAAACTTCCCCAGATTTTTATTTAGTCTTCCGCTTATCATGCTGTCCTTCCAGCTACTTACAACCAGGTTTTGTTCGATTTTCTTGAACGCCATATCTATGGCTTCCTCATACGTATGCGTTTTTATTCCCAGTAGTTGTTCAAGTTCGTTGTCCTTTGCCACCACTTCAATTTTCATACTATCTACAAGGTTTAGAGCTAATTTATAAGAAGTAGAAGTCACAAAATAGAGCCAGTAAGAAGATAGCTTCGGAGTCATTACAGGCACCGTAATAATCCAGTTTTTAAAGCCTCTCATCTTTGCGTATCGCTGTAACATTTCCTTATAAGTAAGGACATCCGGACCGGCAATATCAAAAGATTTATTATATGTTTTTCTGTTGCCCAGCACCCCGGTCAGAAAATGCATGACATCCCTAATAGCAATAGGCTGGGTTTTAATAAGGACCCACTTAGGTGTAATCATAACAGGCAGTTTTTCGCATAGGTCGCGAATTATTTCAAAAGACGAGCTTCCCGATCCTACAATAATACCTGCTCTTAGAACGGTAAGGTTATATTCGCCTTGGGATAAGATCTCTTCAACATTTTTCCTCGACCATAGATGTTTAGAAAGGTTTTCATCATTTACAATACCACTCAAATAAATTACCTGTTCTACTTTGGTCTTATTGACGCAGTTATTAAAGTTATAAGCCGTTTTGGCTTCCATTTCATCAAAATCACGGGTGGATGTACTCATGGAGTGGATGAGGAAATAAGCGGCTTCAATATCCAAAGGTATTTTTCCCTCTTGAACAGGTTCTAAAAAATCGATCTCAACTATTGAAATTTTTGATCTGGTCTCAGGATCTATGGAAAGCCGTTCTTTGTTTCTAACTGTACATATTATTTCATGCCCTTCTTCCAGCAAGAGCGGTAGTAATCGCATTCCAATATATCCGTTTGCTCCGGTTAAAAGTATTTTCATCGTTTACAAATCTTCAATAGAGGTAGGTAAATTGTCCGCTTTAAAATCCAGTATTTTTTTAAAGAATTTCTGAATGGCTTTCGTATCTGATTTTACTTTTATGAAGTAATGGTCGCGAAACATTGAATAAACCGCAAAATCACCTTTATAAATAGTAAGCTTATAATATGGAATAACCAGTGCATAGGTCTCTAAAAGCGAACGGAATCGCACGATTATCCCTTTTGGACGCATTTCCACATTGCAGCTATTCAGATTATTGTCTAAAAGCAGAAGGTTTCTGATTTCTATACTCGTTTCCGTTATAATAATTTTGGGTGAGCCAATCCCTTTCATTGCCCAACGTTCTCTTAAGGTAAAAGG
>JABDPH010000413.1 GCA_013042925.1 Eudoraea sp. | reverse complement strand
AGGAAATATTCCCAATGCTGTTTTAACCAATTTACACAATCATAAAAGATTAGGGGTACATACAGAAATGTTTTCTGATGGTTTGCTGCCATTGGTAGAGAAAGGTATTATAACCGGTGAGGAAAAGGAGATAAAAACCAATAAAATTGTAACAAGTTTTGCTGCGGGAACTAAAAATTTATACGACTTTGTAGATGACAATCCGTTGGTGCATTTTAAAGAAGCAGGGTATACTAATGACACCAATTTAATTGCAAGAAACCCCAAGGTAACTGCAATAAACAGTGCTATTGAAATAGACCTAACCGGACAGGTATGTGCCGATAGTATTGGACAACGTCACTTTTCCGGTGTAGGAGGTCAAATGGATTTTATACGCGGTGCTACAATTTCTGAAGGGGGAAAACCAATTTTTGCTATTTCCTCTGCAACACCAAAAGGAATAAGCAAGATTACTCCTACCCTTAAAGACGGTGCTGGGGTTACTACCACAAGAGCACATGTACACTACGTGGTTACCGAATATGGTGTGGTAAATCTTTTTGGTAAGAATTTATATGAAAGAGCAAAGGCCTTAATCTCTATTGCACATCCGGACCATCGTGAAATGTTGAATAAAGCTGCATATGAACGATTTGATCGATCTTAAAAAGTATTCATGCCATTAGAAAAACATATAGATCACACTTTATTAAAACCTGTGGCCACGCCCAAAGCAATAAAACAGTTATGTGCTGAGGCCCGGAAATATAATTTTTATGCCGTTTGTGTAAATAGTTGTTATGTAGCCCTGGCCAGGGAAGAATTGAAGGATTCCGAAGTGAAAATAGCGGCAGTAGTTGGTTTTCCATTAGGTGCGATGTCTACAGAAGCTAAAGTATACGAGGCTCAGTATTGCTTAGAACAAGGCGCAGATGAAATAGATATGGTGATGAATCTTGGTTGGTTAAAATCTGAAGAATTCGGTCCTGTAAAAGAAGAAATAGCGCTAATAAAACAGGCCATAGGATCCAGAAAATTAAAAGTAATAATTGAGACTTGTTACCTTACTGCCGAAGAGAAGAAAATAGCCAGCATGCTGGTTGTTGAGGGCAAGGCGGATTTTGTGAAAACTTCGACCGGATTTGGCTCCGGAGGGGCTACATTTGAAGATATTGAACTAATAAGTAATGTAATTCAAAATAAAATAAAGATCAAAGCCTCAGGAGGAATAAAAGATAAGAAAACCGCCTTGCGTTATTTAGATATGGGCGTTTCGCGTTTAGGTACTTCTTCAGGAATTGCAATTGTTAAAGAAACTAATCCGTAAGCTATGAGTGCCCACATTGATGCAAAAAAGAACGAGATTGCAGATTCTGTCCTTATGCCGGGTGACCCACTCCGTGCCAAATGGATGGCTGAAACCTTTTTGGATAATCCCTATTGCTATTCAGATATTCGCGGTATGCTTGGCTATACCGGGGAATTTAAGGGGCAACGTATTTCAATACAGGGAAGCGGCATGGGGATACCTTCCGCCATGATATACTATCATGAACTCATTAATGATTATGATGTGAAACGAATAATCCGGGTAGGCACTGCCGGATCCTATCAGAAGAATGTAAAGCTTAGAGATGTTGTAATAGCCCTATCTGCTTCAACTAATTCCGGGATTAACAACGCTATTTTTAATGATGTAAACTATGCCCCTACGGCCAACTTTGATTTACTCATGAAAGCTGTTTCGTATACAAAGGAAAACAACGTTCCTATAAAAGTGGGCAATGTACTTTCCTCCGATCTTTATTACGAGCACGATCCAAGAGCTTATAAGAAATGGGCTGACTATGGTGTTTTGTGTGTTGAGATGGAAGCAGCAGGCCTATATAGCATTGCGGCAAAATACAATATTGAAGCCCTCGCAGTCCTTACTATTTCGGATTCATTAGTTACAGGCGAGAAATGCAGTTTTGAAGATAGGGAACGAACTTTTGAAGAAATGGTTAAAATTGCGCTGAATATCTGCCTGGAATAAGCTAGCTGCGCTAAAAGATGATTTATAAACACATTCCTGGGGTAAAAGTAAAAGATAAATTTTCTGATTGTAAAAAATTTAGATATCATCTTACCATAGAAAATATTACAAAAACGAAGGGCGATAGCTTATGCGTTATTATGCAAAACCCCAGTATTGCCAATGCAGAAATCGCCGATAAATCTGTTCAATTTCTTGAAAAACTCATTTTTGAAAAAGAAGTTGAGTTATTTAGAAATGTAAAAACGATCATAATCGTTAACCAGTTTGCCCGTATTCAAACGAAATATTTTGAAGGTAAAGCCGAGCATATTGGACCTGATAATAAGATTCATATTCGTAAGGCGATAGATCTATCCAACACAATCCTGATTGCCTGGGGGAAGACCAACCCATTTTTAAAAAGGCAACAAGACATTCTAAGAATAATATCTTCATTTAAGCACAAAAAGGTATTAATGACAAAGAAACATCCTTCCCGGGGTACTTATCAAAAGTTCATAGTGCCCTTTTCAACTTAAAAATCCTTTCTTTTGGCTTTGTATGCCAATCGCCAAACAGGCAAAACGGTCCAAAGGATCAGCATCGTAATGGAAACGATCAAACCTGTGTAAGTGCCAAAGAATTCCTTGAATATTGCGCCTGTATAACCTAAAAGTGCTGAAATATCCAATTTAAGAAGAATCAAGGTTCGTGAAAGGTCAATAGGGTTGAACATGGTGGCCGCCAAAGAAAAAGAATCTAAGGGATATTCTTCAAAGAGGATCAATGACATTAGGAATAAGCCATCATAAATAACCGCTAAAAAAAGCCACAGCAATACAGCATACCCAAAACCTTTGATTTTGTTTTCATTGGATAGGGCAATATTGAAGGCCAAAGCAGCGAAAATAAGGGTAAGAAAGGCCCCCGTTATTAACAATAATGAAAAATCCCATATAGTATCACTCTTAAACAAGCCATAAAGAACAAAAGGTATTCCCAATCCCAGGACCAGGCTTAGCATTAAAGAACCTGCCACACCAAGATATTGCCCCAGGAATATTGAACTCCTTTTTAAAGGTTGAGCCAGTAATAACTCTGTGAATTCTTTTGAATTATAGAAATACATCACCCCGAAGATGGTGCTTATTAGTGGTACCAGAATAATGATAACGTTCATCAAGGTTATTACGGCTTTAGAAAGGTCATTGTTAAGGAATAAAAGCACAAAACCCAATGCCAAATAGAATAGAAAATACACATAGCTCCATCTACTTCGCATTAAATCATAAAAACTATATTTTAATATCTTAAGCATCAGATGTCTGGGTTGC
Organism: Eudoraea sp.; assembly: GCA_013042925.1. Lineage (GTDB taxonomy): Bacteria > Bacteroidota > Bacteroidia > Flavobacteriales > Flavobacteriaceae > Eudoraea. The sequence continues at coordinate 974 of JABDPH010000413.1, read as the reverse complement.
AATGGCCGCTATGGCATGTTCAAAATCTGTTTGATTGGTCTTGGACTTCAATTGTTCAACAGTCCCTTTGAAAAAAATATTACCTTCCAAGAGATATACAATTTCATCTGACATTTCTTCAACAAACTGCATAATATGGGTGGTGATCAAGATGGTCTTTCCTTTGTTTTTCTCTTTAAGAAGTAGTTCTTTTAACTTAATTAGGGACGCCGGATCTAAACCTGTGGTAGGTTCATCAAGTATAATCAAGGGACAATCGAACATAAAAGTCAATACAATATTCACCTTTTGCTTGGTGCCGCCAGAAAGGGTACTTAATTTTTTATCCAAAAAAGGATCCAAACCAAAAAGTTTTATCAAATCTTCTTCCATACTATCCTTCTGACGAAGGTCTTTGATCATCCTAATTAGTTCCTTTACTTTGAGGTTGCCAGGAAAGTTTGCTATCTGAGGGAGGTAATTTATCTCTTGTCTGTATTTCCAATTCTTTTTTATTGTACTGCCCTGAACTTCAATTTCACCTGAAGACGGAACCACCATTCCCAAAATGCATTTAATCAATGTGGTTTTACCAGAACCATTGGGGCCGAGCACAGCAAATATTCCACTCCCATGAATGTCTAAATCCAGATTAGAGAGCACCTGGTTTCTTCCAAATTTTTTATACAAATTTTCTATCTGTATCATTTTGATCTTTTCATTAGCGGCATTGCATCCAATAAGTTATCTGGCGTAAAAACAGGGGATACTTTTTCGGAGAAATCAATTATATCCATAAACATGCTGCGTAAAAGTATAATTGTTTCGGGTGTTCGGTTTACAACATATGAAAATAATTTTACAGGTCGGTAGGGCACATCCCCTATTCCATCTTTATCCAAATCATATCCAGTATAATTGCTCCAATAATTTTTCTCAAATACATTATCGTTCAATTTGCTGTTATACGAAATATCAAATGAGTTGTATAGGAA
>JABDPH010000406.1 GCA_013042925.1 Eudoraea sp. | reverse complement strand
GAAGACAATGAAATATTGAACGGAATTAACCTTGAAATTAATCCAGGTGAAGTTCATGCTATTATGGGCCCAAATGGTTCCGGAAAAAGCACCCTTGCCGCCGTGATAGCAGGAAAGGAAGAATTTGAAATAACAGAAGGGAGTATTGAATTTGAGGGAGAGGACCTGGAAGATACCTCCCCTGAAGAAAGAGCACATAAAGGAATTTTTCTTTCGTTTCAATACCCTGTTGAGATACCCGGGGTTTCGGTAACCAATTTTATGAAAACGGCAATAAATGAATCGAGAAAAGCACGTGGATTAGAAGACATGCCGGCCAATAAAATGTTGAAACTTATCAGAGAGAAATCGGAATTGCTGGAAATAGACAGAAAGTTCTTATCTCGTTCTTTAAATGAAGGATTTTCAGGTGGCGAAAAAAAACGAAATGAAATTTTTCAAATGGCGATGTTAGAACCAAAACTAGCTATTTTGGATGAAACAGATTCCGGCCTGGATATCGATGCCTTGCGAATTGTAGCCAATGGTGTTAACAAACTCAGGGCTAAAGATAATGCCATACTGGTTATTACCCATTACCAGAGATTGCTGGAATATATTGTTCCGGATTTTGTACATGTCCTGCACGAAGGTAAAATTGTGAAATCGGGGACTAAAGAATTAGCGCTGGAATTGGAGGACAAAGGATATGATTGGATAAAAAATGAATCGGTTGTCTAAAAATACAGTTACATTAATTAAAGAGTATTGTTTTTGTTAAGACAATAAATAGAAAACAAGATTATGGATTTAAAGGAAAAACTGGTTTCTTCGTTCCTGGCATTTGAGAACAATGTGGATGTAGATCATCCGGTTCATGATATACGCTCGGAGGCAATTAAGAACTTCGAACTTAAAGGTTTTCCAAACAGAAAAGAAGAAGCCTGGAAATACACTTCATTGAACAGCTTGCAGAAAATAGATTTCAGCATCTTTCCAAAAAAGATCAATGCCCTGGAATACAAGGATGTTAAGCGATATTTTCTTCATGAGATAGATACTTATAAAATTGTTTTTATTGATGGAGTCTACAGTTCATTCCTTTCTGAAACTACTCACGACGGGGTAGATATATGCCTTATGAGCGCTGCTTTAAGCAAACCAATGTATAAGCAGATAATAGATGTTTACTTTAATAAAGTAGCCTCCAAGGAAGAATCGATTACTACATTAAATACGGCATTTAGTAAAGAAGGAGCTTATATCTATATTCCTAAAAATAAGATACCAAAAAAGCCAATAGAAATTTTACATTTTGCAACAGGTAATGAGGCTTCATTATTATTGCAACCCCGCAACTTAATTATTGCAGAAGAAAACGCTGAACTTCAGATTATAGAGCGGCATCAGAGTCTTACTTCTAATGAGGTATTGACAAATTCTGTAACCGAAATTTTTGCGGCAAAGAATGCCATTGTAGATTATTACAAAGTTCAAAATGACGTGGAAAATGCTTCCCTAATAGATAATACCTACATTTCTCAAAAGAGCAATAGTGTTGTAAAGGTCCATACATTTTCCTTTGGAGGAAAGTTAACCAGGAATAATCTTAATTATTACCAAAACGGAGAATATATTGACTCTACGATGAAGGGGGTAACAATATTAGGTGAAAAACAGCATGTAGACCATCATACCCTGGTGCATCACAAAGAGCCAAATTGTGAAAGTCATCAGGATTATAAAGGAATTTATGGTGCAAAGTCCGTAGGGGTTTTCAATGGTAAAATCATTGTGGATAAAATTGCCCAAAAGACCAATGCCTTTCAACAGAATAACAATATTTTGATTAGCGATAAGGCAACCATAAATACAAAACCACAATTGGAGATCTTTGCAGATGATGTAAAATGTTCTCATGGATGTACTATAGGACAATTAGATGAAGAGGCACTCTTTTATCTGCAAACCAGAGGAATACCTAAAAAAGAAGCAGCAGCACTCCTAATGTATGCGTTTGCTAATAATGTGTTGGAAAGTGTTCGAATTCCTGAATTGAAATTGAGAATAAATAGGTTGATTGCAGAAAAATTAGGTGTTCAACTTGGTTTTGATCTTTAATAATTTGTTTGGTATCTAACAGTCCGGTCCTTATGATTACAACGAATTTGGATATTGAAACTATTCGCAAGGATTTTCCTATTCTTAAAAGGAAAGTCAATGGATACCCTTTGGTTTACCTTGATAATGCAGCTACCTCGCAGACACCAAAACAAGTCATTGATACTATTGTAGATTATTATTCTCGTTTTAATGCCAATATACACAGAGGTGTTCATTCGTTATCTCAGGAGGCTACAGATGCCTACGAAAACGCTCGAAAAAAGATTCAGAATCATATAAATGCGGTTGAACCTCACGAAATAATTTTTACTTCCGGAACTACGGATAGTATTAACCTTGTAGCCAGTGGCTTTACTTCATTTTTAAAAAAAGGTGATGAGGTTTTGGTTTCAGCTATGGAACATCATTCCAATATAGTTCCATGGCAAATGTTATGTGAACGAACAGGAGCAATTTTAAAAGTAATTCCTATGAACCCTGAGGGGGAGCTACTTATAGATGAATATGCTAAATTACTTTCAAACAATACGAAATTGGTGGTTTGCAATCACGTATCAAATGCCCTGGGATCAATAAATCCAATTGAGAAAATCATTTCTTTAGCTCATGAAGTTGATGCGGCCGTTTTAATTGACGGAGCCCAGGCCGCACCCCATATTAAAATTGATGTTCAAAAGTTAAATGTAGACTTTTACACAGTTTCCGCACATAAGATTTGCGGTCCTACCGGAGTAGGCATTTTATATGGAAAAGAAGAATGGCTCAAAAAATTACCCCCGTATCAGGGTGGAGGAGAGATGATAGCAGAGGTTACCTTTGAAAAAACAACCTATGCCGATTTACCACATAAGTTTGAGGCTGGGACTCCAAATATATGCGGCGGAATTGCTTTTGGAGCAGCGATAGATTATATGAATTCTTTGGGTTATGAGGCAATTGCCAGTTATGAAAAAGAGCTCCTTGAATATGCCACAGAAGAACTCAAGTCAATCAAAGGGTTAAAAATATATGGAACTTCACAACATAAAACATCAGTAATCTCCTTTAATGTCGAAGGCATTCATCCATATGATATAGGGACCATTCTGGATAAATTAGGAATTGCAGTCAGGACCGGGCATCATTGTGCACAACCGATTATGGATTATTATAATATACCGGGAACAATTAGGGCGAGTTTTAGCTTTTATAATACCAAAGATGAAGTAGACATTCTTGTTGAAGGTGTAAAGAAAGCCAAACAGATGTTAAGCTAAACCCAGCTTGTTATCATTTTCCCAAACTGTTGAAAACCAATAATACTTGTCGTATTTTCGCTGAAATCCTTTTTATGAGTATCGAAGAAATTCAAAATGAAATTGTAGAAGAATTTTCCATGTTTGATGACTGGATGCAGCGGTATGAATATATGATAGAATTGGGAAAATCACTTCCTTTAATTGAAGAGCAGTATAAAACTGAAGACAATATAATCAAAGGTTGTCAGAGTAAGGTATGGGTGCATGCAGAGTTGGAGGGAGATAGGCTGGTTTTTACAGCCGATAGTGACGCCATTATTACTAAAGGAATTATAGCTATTTTAATTAGAGCTTTTAGTAATCAAAAGCCAAAAGATATTGTTGAAGCAAATACCGATTTTATTGATAAAATTGGACTCAAAGATCATTTATCTCCTACCAGGGCTAATGGGCTGGTAAGCATGATAAAGCAATTGAAATTGTATGCTATTGCATACCAAACACAATTGAATTAAATAATTAATCCATCAGATATGAGTGAAACAGCTATAAATACACAGGAACTTGGTGAGAAAATAGTGGCCGTTTTGAAGACAATATATGATCCTGAAATTCCGGTTGATATTTATGAATTGGGATTAATCTATGATGTTTTTGTTAATGAAGACAAGGATGTAAAAATATTGATGACATTAACCTCACCCAACTGCCCGGTAGCAGAAACCTTGCCTGTTGAGGTTGAAGAAAGGGTAAAATCTCTGGACCTTGTTAAAGGCGCTGAAGTTGAAATTACTTTTGATCCGCCCTGGACACAGGATTTGATGAGTGAAGAAGCCAAACTAGAGTTAGGGCTTCTTTAATTTATTGTTTTAAGGATATTTCTTAATTATGTCTGAAATAGTTAATCGTGTAGCACAAAGTAAACTGATGACCCTGGATTTGGAAGAATTCTATCCTAAGGGGACCAGACTTCAAATTGACATTAAGGACTGGCTTTTTGAAGGTCTTATTCTAAGGGAGAAGGAATTTAGAAACCAAATCTCAGAACACAATTGGGAGCAGTATAAGGATGCCTATGTAGCTATATTTTGCTCAACTGATGCTATAATTCCGGGATGGGCTTATATGTTGATCTCTACAAAATTGCAACCATATGCCAGGAAAGTCGTTTTAGGCTCTTTGGAGGATTTGGAGACCATACTTTTTCAAACTATTATTGAAGAAATGAACGTATCTGAATTTAAAGACAAGCCTGTTATAATTAAAGGATGCAGCAATAAACCTGTACCTCCGAATGCCTATCTATGGGCTACCCTTAAACTTCAACCGGTAGCCAAAAGTATAATGTATGGAGAAGCCTGTTCTTCCGTTCCTTTGTTTAAGAGGAAATAAATGAATTTTGTTAATTTTTTGGCATTCCCTACATTTGCCGCTCTTAACGAAAAACACTAAACATTATGAAAAGGTTTGTTTTAATGCTGGCTCTTATTGCCACAGGTTATTGTTCTTTTGCCCAGACCAAAGAAGAATTAAACGCGGAGAAGGCAACTAAAAATGATTCCATAGCTGCCATTCAGGGGAGAGTAGACGATATCCAGGCCAAGATAGATGCTTTACCGGGTTGGAAAGTTGGAGCTTTTGGAACAATAGGAGGGAGTTTTTCCG
>JABDPH010000288.1 GCA_013042925.1 Eudoraea sp. | reverse complement strand
AATTTGCGCATAGGTAAATTGCTTTGTGTAAATGGGGCAGGAATAATGTACAGATGGCTTTTAAATAATCTAAAGATCTCTTCCTACCAGGAAATGAACGAGTTGGCCGATAAAATCCCAATTGGTTCGGACGGAGTTGTTATTTTACCTTTTGGTAATGGTCCGGAACGTATGCTGAATAATAAAGATTTAGGGGCGCATATAGAAAATATAAACTTAAATATTCATTCCAAGGCACATCTTTGCAGGGCGGCCTTAGAAGGTATCGCCTTTTCTTTTGTATATGGAATGGAAATACTAAAGTCTGATGGTATTAAAGCCAATGTTATCCGGGCTGGCAATGATAATTTATTCCGGTCACCAATTTTTTCCAATACTATAGCTAGCTTAATAGATCAGGAAATTGAAATTTACAATACTACTGGTGCTATTGGAGCTGCTCGTGCTTGTCAGCTGCATGACGGAAATTATGCCGCTTTCGGGAAACAAATTATGGATAATGATTATATAATGAGTTATTCACCCACATCCGATAATCAAGAATATAAATTGGCTTACGACATATGGAAAAACAAACTGGAAATAACTTTAAAAAACAACTAATATGGCACTTATAGGAAACACAGAATTTTATAAGGGAATTGATGAAATACCCTTTGAAGGCAAAGAATCTGATAATCCCCTTGCATTTAAATACTACAATCCGGAGCAGCTTGTGGCGGGGAAAACAATGCGAGATCATTTAAAATTCGCAGTGGCGTACTGGCATACATTCTGCGGTGTAGGAGCAGATCCGTTCGGACCAGGCACGCAAAATTTTCCCTGGGATAATTTTAGTGATCCTATAGATGCAGCAAAGGCAAAGGCCGATGCCGCTTTCGAATTTATTACAAAAATGGGGTTTGATTATTTCTGCTTTCATGATTTTGACCTGGTAAGGGAAGGAGATTCATTTTCTGAATCTGAGAGGAGGCTTTCTGTCATCGTGGATTATATCAAAGAGAAAAAAGCAGCTTCGGGAGTAAAACTTCTATGGGGTACTGCCAACTGTTTTTCGAACCCCAGATATATGAATGGGGCCGCTACAAATCCCGATTTTAATGTATTAGCCAGAGCAGGTGGCCAGATTAAACTGGCGCTAGACGCCACCATGGCATTGGATGGAGAAAATTATGTTTTTTGGGGAGGACGAGAAGGTTATATGTCTTTATTAAATACAGACATGAAACGCGAATTAGACCATATGGGTCGTTTTCTGGCAACAGCAAGAGATTATGCCCGAAAACAAGGGTTTAAAGGAACTTTCTTTATAGAACCAAAACCCATGGAACCCATGAAACATCAATATGACTTTGATGCTGCAACAGTAGTTGGCTTTTTGCATCAGTATGGTTTACAAAACGACTTTAAACTGAATCTTGAAGTGAATCATGCCACCTTGGCAAGTCACACAATGCAACACGAATTGGAAGTTGCCGCAGCTCATGGAATGCTGGGAAGTATTGATGCAAACCGTGGTGATTACCAGAACGGCTGGGATACAGATCAATTCCCTAATAATATAACAGAAGTAACGGAAGTTATGCTTACATTTTTGAAAGCAGGAGGGCTTAAAGGAGGTGGCATTAATTTTGATGCCAAAATTAGACGAAATTCCACTGATTTAGACGATGTATTTTACGCCCATATTGGTGGTGCTGACACCTTTGCCAGGGCTTTACTTATAGCAGACAAAATATTGACTTCTTCACCCTATAACGAACTTAGGCAAAAGCGCTACCAGTCTTTTGATTCAGGTAAAGGAAAAGATTATGAACTTGGGAAATTAGACCTGATAGATCTTTATGAAATTGCCAAGTCAAACGGTGAATTGGAATTACAGAGTGGTAAACAGGAGTTGTTTGAAAATATTGTTAACCAATACCTCTAATACTAAGGTTAAAACCTAATAAATTTCAAAGCAAACTTTTAATTAGAGGGATTTTGTCGAAATTGAGCTATTAGGATAGATTAAACTACCAACCAAACAATGACATCATCTTTCGGATTTTGGGATTATTTTATTTTTGTTGCATATGCCTTCCTGATTTTAGGGGTTGGTTTATGGGTTTCCAGAGATAAAAAAGGACATCAAAAGAATGCAGAAGATTATTTCCTTGCCAGTAAATCTTTGCCCTGGTGGGCAATAGGGGCTTCACTTATCGCTGCCAATATTTCTGCTGAACAGTTTATCGGTATGTCCGGATCAGGATTTGCAGTGGGCCTGGCAATTGCTTCCTATGAGTGGATGGGAGCAATAACCTTACTTATTGTTGGTAAATTTTTCCTTCCAATTTTTATAAATAAAGGTCTTTATACGATCCCGGAATTTGTTGAGCAACGCTATAGCACAACACTTAAAACTATTTTAGCGGTGTTTTGGATTGCCCTTTATGTTTTTGTAAACCTGGCCTCTGTTTTGTATTTAGGATCATTGGCTCTGGAAACCATAATGGGGATTCCGCTGATTTATGGGGTAATTGGACTGTCATTATTCGCGGCAGCATATTCCCTTTATGGAGGCCTTTCTGCTGTCGCATGGACAGATGTCATTCAGGTTATCTTTCTGGTTTTAGGAGGTTTTGTTACATCCTATCTAGCTCTAAATACAGTCTCCGACGGACAAGGTATTCTGGAAGGTCTCAAAGTAGTATACGAAACGGTTCCCGAAAAATTTGTGATGATACTGGATAAATCAAATCCTGAATATGCTAATCTGCCCGGTCTCGGGGTCCTGGTTGGTGGTTTGTGGGTGGCTAACTTATATTATTGGGGTTTTAACCAATATATTATTCAAAGAACGCTGGCAGCAAAATCGTTACGTGAATCGCAAAAAGGAATTATTCTGGCGGCTTTTCTAAAAATACTAATTCCCGCAATTGTCGTTATACCAGGCATTGCAGCCTATGTGATGATTAATGATCCTGAAATATTAAATCGCCTTGGAGATACCGGACTTCAAAATTTACCTACTCTGGATCAAGCGGATAAAGCGTATCCCTGGCTTTTGCAATTTTTACCTGTCGGACTTAAGGGAGTAGCTTTTGCAGCTTTAGCAGCAGCCATTGTTTCTTCTCTGGCATCTATGTTAAATTCTACATCCACCATTTTTACAATGGATATCTACAGACAGTACATAAACAAAAATGCTTCTGACAAAAAAACGGTAAATGTTGGACGAATGACCGCAGCGGTAGCACTTGTTATTGCATGTATCATGGCCCCATTGTTGGGTGGTATAGATCAGGCATTTCAGTTCA
>JABDPH010000400.1 GCA_013042925.1 Eudoraea sp. | reverse complement strand
TGCCTCTACTGATCCATCCACATCTCCCTTTAAAATAATATTCAACTCCTTGAATTCACCCAAAGCAATTCGCCTGCCAATTTCGTCAAGGGTAATATGTCTTTGCGTTCTTACTGACTGTTCCCGTTGAAGCTGACTCCTTTTGGAAGCAATTTGTTTAGCTTCTTTTTCATCTTCAAATACATTGAATTTATCCCCGGCCTGAGGTGCCCCGTCTAGTCCTAAAATTGAAATCGGTGTAGAAGGACCGGCCTTTTTAACCGTCTTGCCGCGTTCATCCTGCATTGCTTTAATCTTGCCACTACAAGTGCCCGCCAAAACGTAATCCCCTATTTCCAAAGTACCGGCCTGGACCAAAATAGTAGAGACATATCCTCTACCTTTATCCAGAAATGCTTCAACTACGGTACCGGCAGCTAACTTATCCGGATTAGCTTTTAATTCTAAAAGTTCTGCCTCTAAAAGCACTTTTTCCAAAAGATCTTTTACCCCTTCACCGGTTTTTGCCGAAATATCATGGGATTGTATTTTGCCACCCCAATCTTCTACAAGCAAATTCATGGCGGCCAAACCTTCTTTAATCTTTTCAGGATTTGCTGTTGGTCTGTCAATTTTATTAATCGCAAAAACGATAGGAACGCCTGCTGCCTGGGCGTGACTGATAGCCTCTTTGGTCTGAGGCATGATATCGTCATCCGCAGCAACTACAATTATGGCAATATCGGTTACCTGTGCTCCCCGTGCTCTCATCGCAGTAAATGCTTCGTGACCCGGTGTATCTAAAAAGGTAATCTTCTGCCCCCCTGATAATGCAACACCGTACGCGCCTATATGTTGCGTTATACCGCCACTCTCTCCGGCAATTACATTTTCTTCCCGGATGTAATCTAATAATGATGTTTTACCATGATCTACATGACCCATTACCGTAACAATAGGGGCCCTTGGCTTTAAATCCTCCGGAGCATCTACTTCTTCTTCAATAGATTCTTCAAGATCTGCGGTAATAAATTCAACTTCATAACCAAATTCTTCGGCAACAATAGAAAGTGTTTCGGCATCCAGTCGTTGATTCATTGTTACCATGATTCCAAGTGACATACAGGCAGAAATTATTTCGGTAGAAGAAACCTCCATCATAGTCGCAACTTCACCTACGGTTACAAACTCAGTAACCTTAAGAATTTTGCTTTCCAGCTCTTGTTGTTCCAGATCTTTCTCAGTCTGCTGTCTGTGCTGGTCTCTTTTATCCCTTCTATACTTTGCTCCTTTTCCTTTCTTGGATTTGCCCTGAAGTTTCTCCAGGGTCTCACGAACCTGTTTTTGCACTTCTTCTTCTGTTGGCTCTACCTTGGGTGCAGATGCAAAACGTTGTCCCTTTTTGGCAGTAGTCTTAGTTCTGCCCGCACCAGGCGAACCGTTACTTACTATACGTTTTCTTCTTTTGCGTTTATCAGCTTCGGTAGGTGCCTTTGCAGGTTCTTTCTTTTTCTTGGGCTTATCAAACTTGGAGAGATCTATTTTATCTCCCATTATTTTTGGCCCAGAAAGCTTTTTATATTGTGTAGTTATAGAACCGGTTTCCTCAGATTTTTCCTCCTCCGGAACTTCTTCATCAACCTTTTTTGCCTCAGGAACTTTTTCAGGCTTAATTTCCTCAGTAACTTCTTGTGAAACTTCTTCTTTTGTTTGACTAACTACCTCTTCTTTAGGAGTCTGTTTTTCTTCAACTTTCTTAGTTTCCGCTTTAACTTTTTTAGCAGGTTCAAGGTCAATTTTACCTATTTTCTTTGGCCCTGAAAGTTCAACCTTGGCTTTCACTACCTCTCTGGAAGCAGCTCTTTTTTCTCTTTGCAGTCTTTTTTCTTCCTGCTCCTGCTCTAACTGCAGTCTTATAGCTTCTTTTTCCTTGCGCTTTTCTTCGCCGACTTCCTGGGATGCAACCCTCTTGCTCATATCCGTCTGGAATTCGTCTAAAAGAACCTGATGTATGTCTTCAGAAATCTTTGTGGTAGGTCTAGCTTCTACCTTGTGTCCTTTAGACGCAAGGAATTCCACTGCTCTATCCAAAGAAATATTAAGTTCTCTCAGGACTTTATTAAGCCTTATTGTTGCATTGTCTGCCATAAATACTGTTTACTCTCTACTTTTAAGTTGCTAATATATAGCTTAATCTTCAAATTCTTCTTTAAGTATTCTCACAACGTCTGAAATAGTTTCCTCCTCCAGATCAGTGCGTTTTACTAAATCGTCTACATCCTGCTCCAGAACACTTCTGGCCGTATCAAGGCCTATCTTTTTCAGTTCTTCAATAATCCAACCTTCAATTTCATCAGAGAATTCTGTAAGTTCTACATCTTCCTCAACCCCTTCACGGAATACATCTATCTCATAACCTGTAAGTTGGCCTGCTAGCCTTATATTATGACCGCCACGGCCAATGGCCTTAGAAACTTCTTCAGGCCTCAAATAAACCTGAGCTGTCCTCTTTTCATCATTTAATGCCACTGTAGAAACACGTGCGGGACTTAGTGCACGGGTTACCATTAACTGAGGATTATTTGTCCAGTTAATAACATCTATATTTTCATTTCCAAGCTCGCGCACTATTCCGTGTATACGGCTTCCTTTCATCCCCACACAAGCTCCCACAGGATCTATCCTGTCATCATAGGAATCTACTGCTACTTTTGCCTTTTCACCTGGAATTCTAACTGCTTTCTTTATGGTAATCAACCCATCAAACACTTCGGGAATTTCCTGGAAGAACAATTGCTCCAGGAAGATTGGTGAAGTTCTTGACATGATGATCATTGGCTTATTTCCCTTGAGCTCAACACTTTCGATAATACCCCTCACATTGTCTCCTTTTCTAAAAAAGTCAGAAGGTATTTGTTTATCCTTAGGAAGGATTATTTCATTGCCTTCATCATCTAATAAGATAATGGCCTTATGTCTTATATGATGCACTTCAGCCGTGTAAATCTCGCCTTCAAGGTCCTTAAATTGTTTGTAAATGGTAGTATTGTCATGTTCATGAATTTTGGATATCAGGTTTTGGCGCAAAGCCAAAATTGCCCTTCTTCCGAGGTCTATAAGCTTCACTTCCTCAGAAACATCTTCTCCAACTTCAAAATCGGGTTCAATCTTACGTGCTTCAGAAAGGGATATTTCCTCATTGGGTTCTTCTACTTCTCCGTCTTCAACAACAATCCTGTTTCTCCAAATTTCTAAATCTCCTTTATCCGGGTTAATGATGATATCAAAATTATCATCGGATCCGAATTTCTTCTTTAAAGCATTCCTAAAAACGTCCTCTAATATCGCCATTAGCGTTACCCGATCAATGAATTTGTCATCCTTAAATTCCGAGAAAGATTCGATCAATGCAATATTTTCCATTTTGCCCTGTAATTAAAATTTTAATTTAACTTTTGCCTCATCAATATCAGATATGGCTATTTTTTTTCTTTTCTGAACAGTTACTTTTCCTTTGCCCACCGGTTTAGGTTCTCGTTCTTTCCACTCCAGTGTTATGCTTTTTTCTGTAGCTTCGGTGAGGTCACCTTCATAATTTTCGGTCGCTGTTTTTACTACTAATTTCCTGCCAATATTTTTTGGATACTGACGGGCCATCACAATAGGTTCTGCCGCCCCCGCTGAAGTAACTTCCAGGGAAAAATCATGTTCGTCCCTGTCTAAATTGTGCTCAATAGCTCTGCTTATGGCTATACAGTCCTTAAGATTTACTCCTTCATCACCGTCGAGAACAATCTTAATAGTGTTATCAGGAGTAATTGAAAAATTAACTAAAAACAATTTTTTATTCTCCTTCAATGCTTTTGCCAAAAGCTCTTCAACTTGTGTCTTTAACATAACCATAAGTAACAAAAGAGGGGACAACTTGTCCCCTCATGAATACAATTATATTCTTTCAGTGGCGCAAATATACAACTTTTTTTGACTTTAAAAGAGATGCTTATTCCATTTGTATAGATACTAATAGTAATCCCATTAACGTTTAATTTTTAATAGTAACTTTATTATAACTGGAATTAATCTAATTGCTTTAACAAACTATAAATGGACATCTTTAACTCCTATAACCTCATTATTGAAGCATCGGTAATACTTATTCTTTCTTTTCTTTTTAATGGAATATCGAAAAGAACAAACATTCCGTCTGTTTTATTACTCATATTACTAGGATTCATTTTACAATTTGTCTTAAAGACTTTTACATCCGAAGAAGTGGACTTCTTTCCAGCCTTGGAAGTTTTAGGAATTATTGGGCTAATTATGATTGTCCTCGAGGCTGCTCTTGAACTTGAATTAAAAAAAGAAAAACTCATTCCTATATTAAAATCTATGGCCATAGCCCTTACAGGCCTCATAGGTTCTGCATGGGTAGCAGCTTTAATCCTGCATCAATTTGTCCCGGATATGTCTATGGATGCGGCATGGCTGTACGCCACACCTTTATCCATCCTATCCAGTGCTATTATTATTCCAAGTGTTAGTGAGCTTTCAGAAAAGAAAAAAGAATTCCATATCTATGAAAGTACATTTTCGGACATTATGGGAATCATGATGTTCTATTTCCTGGTGAGCGGGTTAAATCCGGCAGAAGATTCAGGTGCCGGAGGTTTCGCCCTTAATATTCTTCTTACCATAGTAATTTCACTTATTGCAAGTTATGCGATCATTCTTATTTTTCAGCAGATAAAAAGTCAGGCTAAACTATTTCTGCTTATTGCTGTATTGCTCCTGTTATATGCAATAGGTAAACAGCTGCATCTGTCTTCCTTGCTTATCATCTTAATATTCGGTTTAGTAATAGCCAATATGAAACTGTTTTTTGGTGGGAAATTATCACACTTTCTGGAATATGAAAAAGCCCACCGCATTTATCATGAACTCCATATAGTAACCCTGGAAACAGCATTTGTTGTCCGTACTTTTTTCTTTGTTATTTTTGGGTTGACCATTGCCATTGCCTCTTTATTTAACATCCAGGTAGCCCTGGTTAGTGTTCTTATTATCTTATCTATCTATGCCATTAGATTTGTTATCTTAAGAACATTTATTGGCAGCGATATTCTACCTCAACTATTTATTGCTCCGAGAGGGCTCATTACAATATTACTTTTTTACGCAATTCCTTTAGAAGCGCAGGTAGCAACATTTGAACCGGGGATTCTGCTCTTTGTAATTATAGGCACAAGCCTTATCATGACATGGGCTATGATTAAGGATAAGAAAAAAATGAGCACTATTTTGGACTTGGCAGACAAGGAAATCGACACATTACAGGAAGAAAACAAATTGATCCAACAAAGTGATCTTCCCAAAACCTCTGACCCTCAGCTACCAGATGAATTAGGCCAAAATTCCTGATTATTCATCCAGCACAAAGCATTAGGACACGCCTTCAGTTAATATGGATTACTACTCAGAATGTTAAAAAAACAAAAAAAATACTCAAACTGATCTAGATCATGTCATACCTCAGTAACGCTGTATATTTTAGTGGAATATTTAAAAAAGTTCTTTGAAAAATATAAATAAGTGGGTTTTTTAAATCGGGGGAATTAGAAAACCCATAAGTATAGAAGCCGTCAAAGTTATCCATTAAACCATTTGAATTGCGAACGGATCTAGCGATAGTTCCTATTAGGGATCAGTGTAAGCGGTCATTGGAAAGTATTGACAGTTTCTTAGAAACCGGGGTATTTGGGTATCTCGGTTTCTTTTTAAAAAATTATTAGAATGGGTTTTTTATCGTGGGGATAAGAAAATCCGTAAGTATAGAAGCCGTCATGGGCATCCATTAAACCATTTGAATTGCGAACGGATCTAGCGATAGTTCCTATTAGGGATCAGTGTAAGCGGTCATTGGGAAGAATTGACAGTTTCTTGGAAACCGGGATATTTCGGTATCTCGGTTTCTTTTTTGAAAATTATTAGATTGGGGTTTTTATCGTGGGGATAAGAAAATCCATAAGTATTGAAGCCGTCATTGGCTCCCATTAAACTATTTGAATTGTGAACGGATCTAGCGATAGTTCCTATTAGGGATCAGTGTAAGCGGTCATTGGGAAGATTTGACAGTTTCTTGGAAACCGGGATATTTCGGTATCTCGGTTTCTTTAAAAAATAAGGATATTGATTTATGAAGTTGCAAGACGAAATAAGTCAAATGAAGTGTTTAATACCCCATTTGCCCGAATGTATGTTGGCATTATTTTAGAAATAAGATGATGAAGGATTATGTTCGTAAGCAATAAAAGTACAAAGCAGTTCATAGAAAACAGGAGACTTCGGTTTCCTGTTTTTTTTACCACTCAAAATTGTCGGGGGCTTGAATAATTCCAGAAGGTTGGGATTAAAGTCCTAAAACAAAAATCCCAACACCAAGTAGTGCTGGGATAGACTTATAATTCTAGTTGGCCTACTAGGACTCGAACCTAGAACGACTGGACCAAAACCAGCTGTGTTGCCAATTACACCATAGGCCAATAGTGTATAAGAGCCTGCAAATTTAAGACAAACTTTTATTTGCACAAATATTTTGGATACAATCCACAAAAAAAAGAGCTACTCTCTGTTGTTAAAGGTTTGACAAAATTATAAGCCCATATCTATTTAAATTAGTAAATTCGCCCAGACTGGTAAACTTCATTGTACATGTTTTCAAAGAATTTCGAGAAATGGGACACCATCCTTGGATGGGTCGTTTTTTTTATAGCCCTTATTACTTACGCTATTACCGTAGAACCCACGGGAAGTTTTTGGGATGCGGGTGAATATATTACAACTTCTGCGAAATTGCAGGTGGCACATCCACCAGGCGCACCTTTGCTTCAAATGATCGGAGCTTTTTTTGCCATGTTCGCTTTTGAACCTGACCAGATTGCGCGGATGGTGAATTATGTTTCCGGGGTTTCCAGTGCTTTTACCATTTTGTTTATGTTCTGGACCATTACCAATATTCCACGAAAGTTAATATCCAAAAAAGAAGAATTTACGAATAGTAATGCATTCGTGGTTTTGAGCAGTGGCCTTGTAGGTGCTTTGGCATTTACTTTTTCAGACAGTTTTTGGTTTAATGCCGTAGAAACTGAAGTTTACGCCATGGCTAGTTTTATAATGGCACTGCTATTATGGTTAGGATTAAAATGGACAGATGATCTTGATGATCCAAGAGGTAACCGATGGTTGATACTCATTTCCTTTGTAGTGGGCCTGACTTTTGGCATTCAATTTATGGGCTTTTTGGCAATTCCGACCATAGGTTTATTATACTATTTCAAAAAATATAAGACCACTACCGTTAAGAACTTTCTTATCGCCAATATCGCTGTAGTTGCTATATTAATGCTGGTCTATAAATTTTCGTTGACCTACGTCCTAAAATTATTTGGTTGGAGTGAAGTTTTCTTTATCAATAGCATTGGTTTACCCTTTAATTCGGGTACTGTGATTATGCTTTTGATTTTTATCGGGGCCTTTTACTATGGGTTGCGCTATACCAGAAAAAACAATTATAGAGTAGCCAATACTTTGGTACTATGTGCAATGTTTTTATTCCTTGGGTTTTCTTCCTGGCTTATGTTGCCAATAAGGGCAAATGCCAATGTGGTAGTCAATGAAAATAATCCGGCAGATGCTCGCTCATTACTCGCCTATTATAACAGAGAACAATATCCACAAGTAGACAGCCCAATCTATGGCACATATTATTCTGATACGTTTGCCCCGGCAGGCCCAGATAAGGATGATAAACCCAAATATGAAAAAGATGAAGAGCTGGGTAAATACATTATTGTAAATAAATACAAGAATGCAATGCAGGGGCCCAATGAAGATCACAGGGGATTATTACCCAGAATGTGGAGTGATCAGAACGCTGAGAACTACATGAAATATTTTGGCCCTTTGAATTTTAGAATGAAGACCTCAAATGAAGAGCTACGCAAAGCAGTAACCCAGGTGAAATCTGGTCTTGCGAATGGCGAGATAGATGAGGAGCAATACATCGGTTTTTTGCGCCAATTTGGGGAATATCTGGAAGTAGAACCCCCCAGTGTATGGCAGAACATTAAATATATGTTTCAGTTTCAATTTGGCTATATGTACTGGCGTTATTTTATGTGGAATTTTGTAGGAAAACAAAACGACGTACAGGGCAGATATAATGGTAATGGTGAATGGTTAAGCGGAATTGGGTTTATAGACAGTCTTCGATTGGGAAGTCAGGAAAATCTACCTAAAGATGTCCTGGAAAACAAAGGAAGAAATACGTATTTCTTTTTACCCCTGATTCTGGGAATTATAGGTTTGGTTTTCCAATTCACAAAAGATCCCAAACAATTCTGGGCGCTTTTTGTGTTTTTTATTTTTACGGGAATTGCAATTCAATTTTATACAAATCCCTATATTTTTCAACCAAGGGAGCGGGATTATTCCCTTGTTGGTTCCTTCTATATTTTTGCTTTATGGATTGGTTTAGGAGTATATGGCTTATATGAAGAATTTAAAAGATTCTTAAAGCCTAAGGTACTTGGACCGCTTATCCTCGCAATCTGCCTTTTAGCTGTTCCCGGAGTAATGGCCTTCCAGAATTGGGATGATCATGACCGCTCCAATCGCTATACTGCACGGGCAAGTGCCAAAGCTTATCTGGATTCATGCCAGAAAGATGCGGGGGCTATGTTATTCACAATAGGAGACAATGACACTTTTCCACTTTGGTATGCACAGGAAATTGAGGGATACCGTACCGATATACGCATAGTTTGTACCAGCCTTTTCGCAACGGATTGGTATGTAGATCAAATGAAACGAAAAGCCTATAAAAGTGAACCTATACCCTCTCAACTGACGCATGACCTTTATAGATATGGCAATAGGGATGTAATCTATTATCAGGGCCTCCCCGGTGTGGCTGAAAAAAGATGGAATATTAAAGATTTTATGAATTGGGTGGGCAGCAATAAGCCGCAAACAAAATTCAAATATATACTTGAAAAACAAGGTGCTGACCTGAGTGAATATTCTGAGAGCACATTAGATCTTGTTTATTATCCAACTAATAAAATCAGGGTCCCCGTGAATAAGAAAAATGTACTGGAAAGTGGCCTGGTTAAGGTAAAAGATTCTGCATTAATTGTTGATTATATTGATATTGATCTGCCGAAGAGTGCTTTACCAAAAAACAGGATTATGATGTTGGATATCATTGCCAATAATGATTGGAAGCGCCCAATCTACTTCTCTGGTGGTAGTTTTGACAAAGCAGAATACATTTGGATGAAAGACTATCTGCAGCTTGAAGGATTAGCCTATAAATTGGTGCCTATCTATACCAAAAATCGAAGTTCTTTTGAGATGGGGCGAATAGATACCGAACTAATGTATGATATTGTAAAAGGATGGGATTGGGGCAATTCAGGAAGTTCAGATATCTATCATGATCCACAAACCAGGTCACAAAGTTTATCATTCAGGGGCAATCTCGCGCGATTAACGGAAGCTCTGATAAATGAAAACAAAATAGACAAAGCAAAAGATGTGATTAACATTTCCATGACCAATATGCCTGTCGAATACTTTGGTTTTTATGCTTTTGTAGAACCTTATGTAGATAGTTATTATAAGGTGGGAGAAACAACAAAGGCCCGGGATTTATTCTATAAATTAAGAGATATTTATCAGGATCGTTTAGACTATTATTCGAGCATCCCGTTAGATGAACAATATGACAATATCGAAGATATTATTGGCGATATGGAAGCTTATAGAAGAAACATTGATATTCTTATAGAAAATAATGACAGGGAAATTGCTGAAAAAGAAACTTTAATTTTTAATGAGCATATAGATAGGTTCAGTCATTTCTATGAAGAAGAAGTAATAGAGGAACCACCTTTAATGCAGCAATCGAATCCGGATATAGAAGATACTATGGAAGTTGAACAAGATTCAGTTATGGACGAATGAGAAAGATTTGGACAATGAATTGGTCAGAATCAACAAATGGTAATTAAATATTATTTCAAAGGGAATTGGAGGTAAATCCGATTTTAAGATTTACAGGTATTCGTTAAGTATTCCAATTAGTGTATTTGCATCTTGTTCACCACTTTGTCTCCAAACCATTTCTCCTTTTTTGTAGATCATAAGGGTAGGAAGACCCTTAATTCTAAGCGCTTGTGATAATTCTTTATTCTTATCCACGTCTATTTTAATAACCTTTCCTTTATCACCTAAGGCGGCCGCTACATCCCTTAGCACCGGGTGCATTGAAGTAGATTGCTCATTCCATTCAGCATAAAAGTCAAGTAACACGGGGATATTTAGATCAATAAGTTCACCGAATTTTGACATATATAGTACATTGGGTTACAGATCAAATGTATGAAAAAATGTTAAAAAATCCGGTATGCCCTTAATTTTGGGCATAACTTGATAGTTAAATTCAAGTTAAATCTTTCTTTTTAAGGGTTATTACAGTGATTTCCGGCCAAATACCAACTCTTCCAGGATAGCCTATAAATCCAAATCCGCGATTTACATTAATAAATTCTCCTAATTCCTCATAAATGCCGGCCCAATACTTATATCGCCATTTAACCGGACTCCATTTCACCCATCCGGGAATTTCAATCCCAAACTGCATCCCATGTGTATGACCACTTAGCGTGAGATGATAGTGATACTTATCTTTTAAAACCACATCCTCCCAGTGAGACGGGTCATGGCTCAATAAGATTTTAAAATCGTCCTGGGTAATTTCGGAAGCCGCTTTTTTTAAGTCCCCTGATTTTCTAAAACCTCCTCTACCCCAATTTTCTACACCAATTAGTGCCAATTTATCGTCTGCTTTTTGCAGATATCTACTCTCATTCAGCAAAAGATCAAAACCCATTTCTTTTTGCATAAGTTTAAGATCATCCAAATTTTCAATTTTTTCCTCTTCTGTATCCCAAACTATATAATCTCCATAATCATGGTTCCCAAGAATTGAATATTTCCCATCTACGGCTTTAAGGGTTGAAAACAGTTCAGCCCATGGTTTCATTTCATCAGCCTTATTATTTACCATGTCTCCGGTAAAAAAAATAACATCACTCTTTTGCCTATTAATCAAATCTACCGCATATTCAATTTTTTTTCTATTGTCAAAACTTCCGCTGTGAATATCTGAGATTTGAGTAATCTGATATCCATCAAAAGCAGGGGGCAGATCTTCAAATTCCATTTGGTATTTCAATACCTTAAAATTGTATTTTCCCCTATACATGCCGTAAAGCAATGATCCAAAAGGAAGTGCTGCAATACCCATTGCAATTAGGCTTAAAAACCTCCTTCGCTCCGGTAGGCTGAACTCCCTGTCTGTACTATAAAATTTATGATACCCTGCGGCAATGAATCTGAAAATGTCTTCAGAAAAAAGAAATATTATCGTGATTATTTTGAAAGTAAGGATGGCTATTAAAAAGCCAAAAGCATAACTTTTAGGCCTGCTTAGTACCCTTCCTCCTTCTTCGCCCAAG
Source organism: Eudoraea sp. (assembly GCA_013042925.1). Taxonomy (GTDB): domain Bacteria; phylum Bacteroidota; class Bacteroidia; order Flavobacteriales; family Flavobacteriaceae; genus Eudoraea. The sequence goes on along the minus strand of JABDPH010000400.1, from coordinate 686 downwards.
GTAAATTGAAAAATAAAATTACTAAGTACCAGCAAGGATATAGCTGCAAATACAAAATAAACCCATGGAAACCTGCTCACGGTCTTAAGGGCTTGCAGGGTGTAGAATCCCAGAATAAGATAAATTATTACAAAAACTATCCAGCGCAGCATATGCTTTTTTTACAAATATATTTCTTTAACAGAGTATTGTTTAAATCTTTGCCTTTATTTAACGCTTTGAACCAGAGTACGTATTATCTCAGGGTCGGTTAAGGCTATTTCATCATCTCTCAGGTATGAGGCATTGTTCATTGAAGGTTCAGGCATTTTTTCAAGTGTTTTATTAAACATTGATCCGGAAAGATGTATTGCTTCAAATCCATTATTTTTGAAAAGCAACGCATTGTGGTTACGTATTCCTCCACCTGGCATAATAATACATTTTTCTACTTTCTTTTTCCAAGAGATGAGCTCATTTATAGCCTCTTCTGCCTTTTGTCTGCCTCCGGATGTCAAAACACAATCCACACCTAAATTTTCAAGTTCCAATAGAGTTTTTAGTGGGTCTTCTACCCAGTCAAATGCCCTGTGAAAAGTAAAGTGTAAATCCCCAGCCGCAGAAATTAATTCTGCGGTTCGGTCCTTATCCAGGGCACCGTTGGAATGTAAAACTCCGGAAACAATTCCAGATACCCCAAGATCTGC
>JABDPH010000394.1 GCA_013042925.1 Eudoraea sp. | reverse complement strand
GGCTATATTTTCAAATTCGGTATTCTTGCTCATGATTTTTGTGTTACTTGTTATTACGTGCTACTATTTAGGTTTACTCTGCGTTATCTAAAAAATCTTTAAGTTTTTCTGACCAGATGTCAAAAACAGATTTTCTTTCCCCCTTTGACCTTTGGTTAACTCTTCCCTCAGGATGGCCTTCTAATACTAATTCTTCATCATTCATTGCCTCTTCACTATAAATAGGATTTTTTCCTTTATTCTCAATTGCATTCATCAGTAATCCTACGGCGGTTGCATATAGAGGGCTGGCTATTTCCTGGTCGGAATCCCCGGCTAAATGTTCGTTAGGGTATCCAATACGTGTATCCATACCTGTAATATATTCTACCAGCTGTTTTAAATGTTTTAACTGGCTGCCACCACCAGTCAGTACAATCCCGGCGATTAGTTTTTTCTTTTGCTCTTCGTGTCCGTAATTTTTGATTTCAACATATACCTGCTCAACAATCTCAACAACCCTCGCATGTATGATTTTGGAAAGATTCTTAAGTGTAATTTCTTTTGGCTCTCTTCCTCGCAATCCGGGAATAGAAACAATTTCATTGTCCTTATTTTCCCCGGGCCATGCAGAACCAAACTTCATTTTGAGTAACTCTGCTTGTTTTTCAATAATTGAACAGCCTTCTTTAATGTCCTCGGTTATAACATTACCGCCAAAAGGAATTACCGCGGTATGTCTGATTATCCCGTCTTTAAAAATAGCCAGGTCCGTTGTTCCACCACCAATATCAATTAATGCAACGCCTGCCTCTTTTTCCTCCTGGCTTAGTACCGCATCTGAAGATGCCAGGGGTTCCAAGGTAATATTTCCGAGATCGAGCCCTGCACTTTTTATACATCTGCCAATGTTTTTAATAGATGAAACCTGACCAACGACTACATGGAAATTAGCTTCAAGCCTTCCACCATACATACCTATAGGCTGTTTTATTTCTGCCTGGCCATCAACCTTATATTCCTGAGGTAATACATGAATAATCTCTTCTCCCGGTAACATGACCAATTTATATACCTGGTTGCAAAGTTTATCCAGATCGTCTTCATTGATCACTTCTTCAGAGTTGGCCCTCGTAATATAATCGCTGTGCTGAAGGCTCCTAATATGTTGGCCGGCGATGCCAACAACCACGGAACCAATTTTTAAACCAGAATCGGCTTCTGCCTGTTCAACAGCCTGCTGAATAGATTTTATGGTTTGTGTTATGTTATTTACCACACCCCGATGTACACCAAGGCTTTTCGACCTGCCTATGCCCAAGACCTCAATTTTACCATATTCGTTTTCCTTTCCGATTATGGCAACAATTTTTGTAGTACCTATATCTAATCCAACTGAATAATTACTCTGTTCCATATTAATTTAAATTTTGGTGCACACTACTTGATTATTAAATTCTAAGCTTACTATGTTATAGTTTTCCAATGTTTTGTCTTTGGCAGCCTTAGTATAAAAAGCCTTAAAGTTGTTGAACTTCTGCTCCAAATTCTCTACATCACCTAAATTCACAACAAAATTTTCTACTCGGAATTTCAATTGATAATTATCTTCATGTTCAATATGAATTCCGATTACATTTTTTCTTAAAAAGTCGTCACTGTTTATGTATTTTAATATTACATAAACGTCTTCTAAACTTTTACCCGTAATATTGCCCGTTATGATTGGCACTCTTGCCGAGTGATTCCTGGATAATGGCATATACTTACCTTCCTTATCCAGGTAGAATTTTGACTTTCCCTCTACACGTCCGATTGGCTGCCTTTGCAAAATTTTTGATGTAAGCTCACCATCTATAGTAAGATAAACTTGGGCACTTCTTACCATTTCATTGGTCTCTATGACCTTTTCTATAGTATCCAAATCTAATTTTTCTTTGGGCATGTTTTTAATGATCCCATAATTTTGTATTAACAATTTATTAACCATTGCCTGTGTCAGGTATAGATTGTTATCCCCAATGAATTTGAGGGAAACCTCTTCTACCCTTCTCGAATTACTCCTATGATCTGAAAACGCATAAAGGCCTGTAATACAAATTATTAGGCAAATAAATTTGATGTAATTCCAATTAATTTTCATGTTCAAGTTCTTGTTCTAATTTTGATATTTCCAATCCAATATCCCCGGCACCCATGGTAACTAAAACCTCTGGTTTTTGCCTTTTTATTTCGGCTATCAGATCTTTTTTTTGCATCAATTTTTTATTAGGATTTTTTATCTTACCCATTAGCCATTCAGAATTTACTCCGGCAATCGGTTTTTCTCTTGCCGGATATATATCCAATAACAAAACACTGTCAAATTGTGAAAGACTAAGAGCGAAATCATCAGCGAAATCTCTTGTCCTGGAAAATAAATGTGGTTGGAAAACTACAAGTGTTTTTTTGCTAGCGTGCATCTCTGAGATGGCATCATATACAGCATTAATTTCTGTTGGATGGTGGGCATAATCATCTATAAAGACAAAATCTACATTCTTAATACGATAAGAAAATCTCCGTTGCACTCCCTTAAAGGTTTCTAATGCTTTAACAAGAAGACCGGGTGGGGGGCCAATCTGTATTGCCATTGCAAAAGCAACTAAACCATTAAGTAAGTTGTGCTTTCCTGGTTTGTTAAACTTAACACCTTTAAGGGTAGTGTCTGGAGTTTCCAAATCAAATATGTAGGCGCCATGTATTATTCTTAAATTTCTAATGCAATAATCAGAATCATCATCAATTCCATAGGTTATTCCATCTAATGGAAGGCCATTTCTAATAAACAGTTTCCCGCCGGGCTTTATCTTGTCTACAAATTCCTTAAATGAATTTCTTAATTCCATACTGTCGCCATAAATATCTAAATGATCGGCGTCCATAGAAGTAATACAAGCAATATCCGGTGATAACCGTAAAAACGAACGATCATATTCATCAGCTTCGACAACGGAATATTCACTGCCTCCGAACCAAAAATTACTATTAAAGTCTTCAGAAATACCCCCTAGAAATGCTGTAACAGGGGTACCTGTTTCTCTTAATAAATGTGCGAGAATACTACTCGTTGTTGTTTTACCATGTGTGCCGGCAACAGCAAAACAAAAAGTATCCTTGGTAATTATCCCCAATACTTCCGATCGTTTTTTTATTTCAAAACCTCGGGAATTAAAATAATTGTACTCGCTATGGTCACCAGGTATTGCCGGAGTGTATACAACCAGGGTATTCTTTGCATTTTTATATTCTGAAGGAATTTCGGAGATATCATCTGAATAATGTACGTCAATTCCTAAATCAGAAATCTCTCGGGTCAACGGAGTCTCCGTTTTGTCATAACCCGCTACATTTTTTTTCAGCAGCTTAAAATATCTCGCAAGAGCAGACATACCAATACCTCCAATACCGATAAAATAAATGTTATGTATGTCTTTTAATCTCATATTAAATTTGCAGTAAATGTTCTATTTCATCTACAATATTCTTTGTAGCATTGGGCAATGCCAGAGCTTTGATATTTTCACTCAATAATTTCTTCCGCTCATCAGATTTGTTCAGATCTGAAAAAACAACTTCAAATTTGTCCGCCAGTTCCTTCTCCTCTACCATTAATGCCGCTTGTTTTAAAGCGAGACTTCTTGCATTTTTGGATTGATGATCTTCTGCAACATTGGGGGACGGAATAAAAATTACGGGCTTGCCAACTATGCATAATTCTGAAACCGAACTCGCTCCGGCTCTAGAAATTATTATGTCTGCAACGGAATAAGCAAAATTCATTTTATTTAAAAAATCATATACTTTTACATCTTCAGAGTGATATTTTTTATACTCATTATAGTACCCCCTACCGCATTGCCAAACAAGTTGAATTCCTAATCCTGAAAAGAACTTCAGTTCCTTTTCTATAAGTTGATTAATTCTTCGTGCACCCAAACTGCCGCCCAGGACCAGAAGTGTTGTTTTTTCCGGATTTAAACCAAAAAACTCATAAGCCTCATTAACATGCTGCAAAGGATTTATCAAATCTGCTCTCACAGGATTTCCCGTTTTTACAATTTTATCTGTTGGGAAAAATCTTTCCATATCCTCATAAGCAACACAAATTTTTGTTGCGCTTTTAGCCAATAATTTATTCGTTATTCCTGCATATGAATTCTGCTCTTGTAATACGCAAGGGATTCCTTTTCTCGCAGCCATTTTTAATACAGGCCCACTGGCAAATCCTCCTGTGCCAATAACCACATTGGGTTTAAACTTTGCTACTATTTTTCCTGCACTAATCAAACTACTTATTAATTTAAAAGGGAACATCAAATTCTTTAATGTCAACTTTCTTTGAATTCCACTAATCCATAATCCTTCAATTTTATATCCTGCCTTTGGAACTTTTTCCATTTCCATCCTGTCCTTTGCCCCTACAAATAAAAATGCCGCATTCGGATGTCTTAATTTTAACTCATCTGCAATGGCGATTGCCGGGTAAATATGTCCTCCTGTCCCACCGCCGGATAATATAAACCTATAGTTGTCCACTAAGCACTTCTAAAGGGTTAGTATCATCTACATCAGATTTCTTAACATCAACCGATTTAAATTTCCTGCTTGCACTCAATACAATTCCAATAGCCAGACAAGTCATCCAAATAGATGTTCCTCCACTACTAATGAGGGGTAAAGTCTGACCGGTTACAGGAAATAATTCTACTGCTACTGCCATATTAATAAGCGCTTGAAAAACAATAGGCAAACCAACACCAACTACTAATAATTTGCCAAATACGGTCTCATTAGAATTCGCTACTACTACAATTCTGAATAACAAAAGCATGTAAAAAAACATTAGGACAAATCCTCCGATCAAGCCGTATTCTTCAATAATAATGGCATAAATAAAATCTGACGAACTCTGTGGCAGGAAATTTTTCATTACACTTTTCCCTGCGCCATTCCCCACAATTCCTCCACTGGCTATGGCAATTTTAGCCTTTTCTATCTGGTAGTCACCTTCGGTATCGGCCGGATCCCAAAAGCTCTCAACCCTATTTATCCAGGTGTCAACTCTGTTTGGAAAAAGATCTGGATAAGCTTTTACCGTAAGAATAAAAATGGCAAGTATTACCAAACCAGTACCAACTATCCCTGAAAGATATTTTAATGGATAACCCCCTAAAAAGCAAAGTACTAGCACCATAAAAAATAAAATGGCAGCGGTAGAGAAGTTAGCCGGTAAAATTAATATGGTGACAATAAAAACGGGAAGCCACAAGGGCACCAGACTTTCACTGAAAGTGATTGCTTTATCTTTAATTTTGGTAAGGTATCTCGCCACATAGATCATAAGCACTACTGCTGCAAGATTTGAGGTTTGAAAAGTAATTCCAACTAATGGAAGGCGTATCCACCTACTTGCATTTGCACCCTCTATTGTAGTGCCCTGTGCCAAAGTATATACTAATAGTACCAGGACAATAGGCAGGGCTATAATAGATAAGCCCTTAAAAAAATGAGTAGGTATTTTGTGAACCCCATAGATTATTCCAAAACCTAAAAACAATAACATCCCATGCTTGACCAAATGGCCAATTGTTGTACCATTTCCTACTACATAAACCAAATTGCTACTGGCACTGTAAACAGGTAAAAATGAAAAAAGGGCCAGGAGGGCAACTACGCCCCATATGGCTTTATCTCCTTTTATATTTCCAATAAACCTGGACATTTTTACAAGTTTTTTATTGCTTCTTTAAATTGATTTCCCCTGTCCTCATAATCTTTAAAAAGGTCAAAACTGGCGCAGGCAGGAGATAGCAAAACGGTATCTCCCCGTTCCGCAATTTTATACGCAACTTTTACGGCTTCGCTCATCGCGAAAGTCTCCACTAATAGATCTACTACGTTACCAAAAGCATATTTAATTTTGGAATTATCCATACCCAGGCAAATTATTGCCTTCACCTTTTCCCTTACTAATGGCATAAGAATCTTATAATCATTTCCTTTATCTACTCCACCAACAATCCAAACAACAGGAGTATTCATGCTCTCCAAAGCATAATATGTTGCATTTACATTAGTGGCCTTTGAATCATTTATGTATTGTACATGATGAATTTTCAAAACCTTTTCCAAGCGGTGTGCAGCTCCCTGAAAATTCTGAATACTTTCGCGGATAGTATCCTTTCGAATACCAACCAATTTTGCAACGGTTGATGCCGCCATTGTATTTTTAAGGTTGTGTAACCCTTCTAATGCCAAAGAATCTGCTTTCATTTCAATTGTTTTATTTTCTGTACTAATTACTATTCTGTCATTCTTTAACCATGCCCCTTCACTAAGTTTATTAGTTATGCTAAAAGGCAATAATTTTGATCTAATTGGGTTTCTTTCCAGCCATCCGATAATTACCGGATCATCAGAATCATAAATCAAACTATCCTCAACATCCTGGTTTTGTATAATCCTGAATTTCGAAGACACATAGTTTTCAAAAGAATTATCATACCGATCTAAATGGTCTGGTGTAATATTTGTAATTACCGCTATACTCGGCTTAAAATCCACTATTCCATCTAATTGAAAACTGCTTATTTCAAGCACATAGTACTCATAATCGTGTTCCGCTACCATTTTGGCAAAACTGTCACCAATATTACCTGCCATCCCCACATTTAAGCCTCCATTTTTTAATATGTGATAAGTAAGCATCGTGGTGGTGGTTTTTCCATTACTGCCGGTAATTCCAATTATTTTGGCATCAGTATACCTGGCAGCAAACTCAATCTCTGAAATTACCGGAACACCATTAGCGATAAGCTTTTTTACCAGTGGTGCAGTATCCGGAATACCAGGACTTTTCATAACAACATCGGCTTTTAAAATTTGGTCTTCCGAATGCTGCTCTTCCTCCCAATCAATCTCAAAATGTTCAAGAACGTTTTTATATTTTTCTTTAATCTTACCCTTATCTGAGACAAATACCTGGTAATCCTTTTTTTTTGCCAGAATAGCTGTTCCTACCCCGCTTTCGCCAGCTCCGAGTACAACTATTAATTTCATTATCTCACTTTGAGTGTCACAATTGTAATTATGGCCAATAGAATTCCTACAATCCAAAACCTTGTGACTATTTTACTTTCGTGATATCCCTTTTTTTGATAATGGTGGTGTAAGGGTGCCATTAAAAAAATTCGCTTCCCTTCACCAGATTTATTTTTGGTGTATTTGAAATAACCTACCTGTAACATCACTGATATGGATTCCGCAAAGAATATTCCGCATAGAATGGGAATCAACAACTCTTTTCTTACAATTAATGCAATTACTGCTATGACACCACCTATTGTAAGACTTCCGGTGTCGCCCATAAATACTTGAGCAGGAAATGCGTTGTACCATAAAAACCCTACCAATGAACCCACAAAAGCCGCAATGAACACTAAAAGCTCACCAGCCTTCGGTATGTACATGATATCCAGATATTCTGAAAAAATAATATTACCCGATACCCATGCAAAAATTCCCAGGGTGAGTACTATTATGGCCGATGACCCGGCCGCCAGACCATCAATACCATCTGTAAGATTTGCTCCATTGGAAACCGCGGTAACTATTAAGATTACAATTGGAATAAAAATTAGCCAGGCATATGATATTGCGTTCTCACCGACCCATGAGATTAGATTACCGTAATCCAATTCATTATTCTTGAAAAATGGAACAGTAGTCATGGTAGATTTAATATCTTCTCCTTTAATCTTTTCAACCCTATATTGTTCCGTAATTATTGTATTGGTCCTTTCCCGCATGGTGACTTCCGGATGGAAGTATAAAGTTGCCCCCACGATTAGACCAAGCACAACCTGACCCATCACTTTAAACCTTCCTTTAAGTCCTTTTTTATTCTTTCTGAATATTTTGATATAGTCATCTATAAATCCAATAATTCCCATCCATATAATGGTAACTATCAATAAAATGACATAAATATTCGTTATATCGGCAAACAACAAAACAGGAATCAAGGTGGACATTATTATGATCAGACCACCCATTGTTGGAGTACCGGTTTTCTTCTTTTGCCCCTCGAGTCCAAGATCCCTAATGGTTTCCCCTATTTGCTTGCGTTTTAGAAAAAGAATAATTCGCTTACCATATACAGTTGCCAAGAGCAAAGAAAGAAGCACCGCCATAGCCGCCCTGAATGTCTGAAACTGGAAAAGACCTGCTCCCGGCAGTTGGTATTCCTTTTCTAAATATTCAAACAGATAATAAAGCATATTAGGATATCTATTTCTTTTTACTTATTTAAACTGGTTAGCACTTCTTTTACAATCTTGAAATCATCAAAATCCGTTCGCTCACCATTTGTTTCCTGATAGGTTTCATGACCTTTACCTGCAACCAGGATAATATCATTAGGTACCGCCAACTGACAGGCAGTTCTAATGGCCTGATTTCGATTTTCAATTGACAAAACTTTATTGGAATTCTGCGGTTCTACCCCAGATTCCATCTCTTCAATAATAATGAGTGGCGGTTCGGATCGTGGGTTATCTGATGTGAAAATTGCCTTGCTACTCATTGCCGAAGCGATATGACCCATTACCGGACGCTTAGACCCGTCACGATCACCACCACACCCCACTACGGTGATGACGTTTTCATTTCCAGTCCTCAATGCATTGATTGTCTCAAGTACATTTTTTAACGCGTCCGGCGTATGGGCATAATCAACAATAGCTGTTATTCTTTCTTTTGATATGAAGTATTGAAACCTTCCATCTACGTTTTCTAATTCACTTAATAATCTTAGAGTTTCAAGTTTTTCTAATCCCAATAAGTCAGCAGCAGCATAGATAGCCAGGATGTTGTAAGCATTAAAATGACCTATTAATCTTGTCCATAGTTCATTGTCATCAATTTTTAACAACTGTCCATTAAACTGATTTTCCAAAATCTGAGCCCTGTAGTCAGCATAACTTTTAAGAGCATATGTGCATTTCTTAGCTACCGTATTTTGCAGCATCACAAGCCCGTTTTTATCATCAATATTTGTTAAAGCAAATGCTCTTT
>JABDPH010000390.1 GCA_013042925.1 Eudoraea sp. | reverse complement strand
GTCTTAGTACCCCCAGACCTGTGCAAGGAGCGTCTATAAGGACTCTATCTGCACTGGAATATAATTTTTTGTAGACTTTACTACTGCTAATAAGCCTTGTTTCAATATTATGTGCACCAGCCCTTTTAGCTCTTCGCTTTAGTTCCTTTAATTTATTTCCATAGATATCAAGAGCAATCAGCTGCCCTTTATTTTGCATAAGAGCAGCCAAATGCAAAGTTTTACCACCTGCCCCGGCACATGCATCTATTACCCGTAACCCCGGTTCTGCCTGTGTAAAGGCTCCAACCTTTTGAGAAGAGGCATCCTGCACTTCAAAAAAGCCATCTGCGAAAGCTCTAGTTTTAAACACATTAGTTCGTTCTTTTAGCACTAGTGCATCCGTATAACCCTCAATTGGATCTGTCCCAATTCCTTCATCGAGAAGAATAGTTTTTAATTTGTTTTTAGTTGTTTTAAGAGTATTGGTCCTGAGAATTACCTGTGCCTGCTTGTTTAGTGCTGCAATTTCCTTTGTCCATAGTTCTTCTCCCAATGAATCTGCACCCAAATCATCTATCCAGTCCGGGATCGATTCTCTATATTTTCTTATTTTGGAAAGTTCATCAAACTTTCCTTTAATTCGCCTTGCCGGGGTGTGTTCAATTTGTTTCCAATCCGGTAATTGAATGCCCCTGAGTACTGCCCAAACGGCAAACATGCGGAACAGGTTAGGTCTGGAATAGGGGGCATTAACTTCAGCAATTTCAGAATAAAGACGTTTCCAGCGGACTATATCATAGGTGGTTTCGGCAATAAAACCTCTATCTCTGGAGCCCCAGCGTTTGTCCTGCTTCAAAGTTTTTTCTACTACCTTATCAGCATATTCTCCTTCATTAAATATAAGGTTGAGGGCATCTACAACCGCAAATACCAAATTTCTATGTAACCGCATCTGTAAAAATTAGGTGGCAAAGGTATTGCTTTTAATTTTTAAACAATTGATAGCACCTTATGCACAAGCCGCCGTTTTTCGATTTATTAAATCCGTATATACCGTCCAATTTTTGAGAGAATGATGGTGTATGTAAGGTGTTCGTTTTTTCCAACCGGTTATAAATCCGGTTTTATACCTAAATTTACGCATGCGAAATATTATTTTGATCACTATTTTATTTATTATTTTTTCCTGCATGAAAACCGTTGAAAGACCTGATTTTACTGAGGTCAAAGTTGAAGTCATATATGAAGATTCACTGAGTATACGGGCCATTGAACTTATGAATGGCAGTTTGGGCTTTGCAGCCAATAAAGGTGTTTTTGGTACAATTGATCTGCAAACAAAGACTGTAAGGACTAATATCCAGAAATATGACAGCATTCTGCCGGAATTTAGGGCAATAGCGCATACCGCTACCGATTTTTTTATGCTCTCAGTTGCAAGTCCTGCTCTGTTATATAAAACCGGGGATAAAGGAAGTATGGAACTGGTTTACACAGAAGAAGGGGAGGGTGTTTTTTATGATTCTATGGCTTTTTGGAATGATAAAGATGGTATGGCCATAGGTGATAGTATGGCCAGGTGTCTTTCTATAATTATTACCAGAGATGGGGGTAATAGCTGGAATAAACTCTCTTGCACTCAATTGCCCGAGGCGCCTGAAGGGGAAGGAGCTTTCGCTGCAAGTAATACGAATATTATAATTCAGGGTAATAAAGCATGGATAGGAACCACCCAAGGGCGAGTATATTACACTAGTGATAAAGGGTTATCCTGGGAGGTTTTTCAAACCCCGATCCTTAGGGAGAAACCTACTCAGGGAATTTATTCCATGGATTTTTACGATAGCTCCCTGGGAATTGCCATCGGAGGCGACTATACAGAACCTGAAAAAAACATGGCTAATAAGGCAATCAGCTATGATGGAGGTAAAAACTGGCAGCTGCTTGCCAATAATCAGGAACCCGGCTATAAGAGTTGTATTCAGTTTGTTCCTAATTCTGAAGGGAAGGATATTGTGGCCATAGGATTTACAGGAATCTCCTATTCCAGTGATCAGGGGATGAATTGGAAGACTATTTCGAAAGAAGGGTTTTATACCATGCGATTCCAGAACGACTCGGTGGCATATGCGGCGGGAAGAAATCGCATTGCTAGACTTACTTTCAAATAAAAAGGGAAGCTTTAGAACTTCCCTATTTATTCACCAACAACTTAACCACTTAAAGTGGTAACCAAATCAAAACTATCTTAGCTATACGTTCACTACAATATAGTTACGACCTTTTTTCTTATAAAAAACTCCATTATATGTATAATATTTCCTGCCGGCACGAACAACAACTTTGTTACCTATTGGAAGTTGTCTCACTTTAACTCCAACAGGAGCGGCACATACAACATATTTTCTTCCTTTTG
>JABDPH010000389.1 GCA_013042925.1 Eudoraea sp. | reverse complement strand
TTCTTAGTACTGCAGTACTTAATTTAAACAACTTAAGAGATATTGAATCGGATAAGAAGGCCAATAAAAATACATTGATAGTCAAAATTGGACGATCTAAAGGGAAAGCATATCATTATGCTCTAATTATTTTAGCTTTCATTTTTATGCTCACATTTGTAGGGAATCATTTCTACTCCTGGAAAAGTGCCATATGTTTGGTCGCATTTGTACCTCTTTTTATCCATTTGAGATCGGTAAAAAAGATTGAAAATCCCAAGAACTTTGATCCTGAATTAAAAAAAGTAGCAATCAGTACTTTTCTGTTGGGATTCCTATTTTTTATTGTGTATAATTATTTTTTGTAAATTTGAGAAGACGTAACCCACTAAACCCTTACTTACTTTGGAACAAGCTATTAAGATTCTTATTGTAGAAGATAATGTCATTATTGCAGACGACATGCAATCAATGTTGGAGGAAATAGGATATGAAATTGTAGACAATGTCATTGTTTATGAACAGGCCGAAGAGGTATTAAAAAGCAATCATGTAGACCTGGTGCTTATTGATATCATTTTAGCTTCCGACAAAACTGGAATAGACCTGGGGAAACATATAAGAGAGAACTACAATATTCCTTTTATTTTTGTTACTTCCAACTCTGACAGAGCAACTGTAGAGAACGCTAAAACAGTTAAGCCTAATGGCTACCTTGTTAAACCTTTTGAGCAACAGGATTTATATACTTCCATCGAGATTGCTCTTTCAAATTTTGATTACTCAACTAAAGAAGGAGGGCAGCAGCACCCGGAAGATGAAGATAGAGTAGTATCCAATTCAGTTCTCAAAGACTCCATTTTTGTTAAAAAGCAGCATCTTTATTATAGAATTCAGTTTGGGGATATTCAGTTTATAAAAGCAGATAATGTTTATCTGGAAGTGAATACGGTTGACAAAAAATTTCTTGTTAGGTCTCCTTTAAAGGATTATTTAGAGAAATTACCTAAGAATAAGTTCTACAGAGCGCACAAATCCTATATTGTCAACGTTGATCATATAGATGCAATTAACTCAAGAGATATTATGATAAACAATACTCTGATCCCAATTTCTAAGGATTTTAAAGAGTTTATTATTTCAGCCATGAACTCTTAATTTTAATCTGTTTCAGCGCTTTTTTCATATAAGGATAGTACCCTATATAACTCCTTTATGGCCTTTAAAAAGCCTCTCACAACACATTTGAGCTACTTCACAACAATTATTTTTCTACTGAGGAGAATAGGCATAATTTGGTTGTATAATTAATCGATTAATTTTTTTCATTTTCATATAGTGTTCTCGTAAAAGAGTCTTGTCTACTTTGGCAAGGCTCTTTTTGATTATGACCATTTTGTATTGAGCGGCGAATTTTGATCTGGATTTTCATGTCCATGAAAGGTCAAAAAATCGGGTGAAATGCATAATATGACTTTAAAATGCCCATTCACAACATAAATCTGCACTTACACAACAAAAACCAGAATGCTAAATTTCAAGGTAATACATTTGAAATGCTAAACCAGCACCCCAAATCTTATCGTTAATAAATTTCAGTTTAAAGGCTATGCTTTGTGTATAGTCTTTTTTTATTTGACCAACGTATTTTATCTAGAAGGTCAGATGAATTACAGCTGAACATTGAAAGTGTTTTGGTAAAATAAGTCAGGATGAAAATAGTTAGTTATAAGGTGCAATTATAACTATATCTATGGTAGACAACAGTTTCATTCTACTTTACAACAAAAATTTAAGCACAATACGAATTAATAGTAAGTTTAAATTGTTGTTACGGTTTTTAACTTAATAATTTTAATCTGATCAAAATAGTATTTGGCAAATATCCCTAAGCTTGTTATGGCAAAATCGCTGGGTAAAATTTTAGTAATATTCTTTCTTTCATTAGTTCAAAGTGTCGGAGCACAAGTTTTAGATACCGTTGATGAGAATGCATTGGATGTATTCAAGGATAAGCGAACTGTTGCGGATAGGTTTGATTATTTCTTCAATACGCTATACAGGTATAATGAAAACTCGGCCTATGATTGGTTAGATGAGGTTAATGTTTATCTAAATACCGCAGAGAAATCTGGCGATTCAACGGCGATTAATAATTACAAACTCATGCAATCTCAGATCTATTATGATTTGGGAGACTATGACAAAAGTGTGGCCATAGCCAATGACTTGTACAATGTAAAGGATAAACTTAATCTGCAGACCAAGAGGGTTATGTTAGACCTTATAGATAACAACTATTCTCAGTTAAAACTATATGGAAAACAAGTTGAGATCAGACAGGAGAAAAGAGATTTAGGTTTCTCCGAGAATATTACCTTTTATGATATTTATTCTAACCTGGGCTTACATAGAAAAGCCATGGAAGATTATATCATGGATATGAAAAAGACCATTGATAATAGCGATCTCTATGGTCTCGCGGAATACAATAATAATGTAGGACGGTATTTACTTCTAGACAAATCTTCCTCGGTTGCACTCAGCAATTTTAAAAAGGCAAAAGGATATGTAGATGTTTATTTAAACGATGTTACCCAGGTAAAAACAGAGAAAGAATTACAGGATGCCAAATTATTGAAGGGTATTATAGAAGGTAATATTGGTAAGTCCTATTTGCAACTTAAGCAATTTGAGGAGGCATTACCTTATTTAGAAAATAGTATAGATTTAATTGAGGAAAACATTATAGGTCTATATTCTGAAGATATTATTGAAAATAGCCTGGCTCTTGCCGATTGTCACTTACAACTAGAAAACTTTCAAAAAGCAAGGGACATTTTAAATGAAAAACTGAGGCCCATTAAGATAGAGCATATTATTAAGAAAAATAGATTACTCGCTGCATATTTTGACAAGATTCAAGACTATAAAAATGCAAGTTTTTATTTGAAGAAAAATGTCAGGATTGCAGATTCTATAAACACCAATGACTCTTCACTTAAAAAACAACAGCTTTCAACTGTTGCAAAATATGAAATTGAGAATTCCAAGCGAATGATAGATGCGCAAAAGATGGAGATGGAACGTGCAAGAAATGAAATGCAGGCTAAGGATGAACAAATTAACTTAGTCTTTATTTCTTTGATTTTTACGCTTTTAGGTTTTGCCGGATTAGTTTATGCCTATTTAAAGAGTATAAAAAATCAACGTCTTATTGCTGAACAAAAGCATATAATTGAGAATTCTCTTGTAGAAAAAGATTCATTACTTAAAGAAATTCATCATCGTGTTAAAAATAACCTGCAAATGGTATCCAGCCTTTTGAGTTTGCAGACTAAAAACACCCGAAGTAAAGCGGCAATTGAAGCTCTGGAAGAAGGTAAAAGTAGAGTTAAAGCTATGGCCCTGATTCATCAGAAGTTATATCAAAATGACGACCTGTCTGTTATTGAAATGCAGGGTTATATAGAAAGTTTGGTTAATAGTGTGCAGTCTGTATTCAAAAAAGGAGGGCATAACATTAATATAACTATTGACGCAGAAGGTGTTGAATTAGATATAGACAGGGCTATTCCTTTTGGATTAATACTTAATGAGTTAGTGTCCAATACGTTCAAATATGCATTTCCCGGGGGTGATGAAAATGGTAAAATATATATCCACCTGCGAAAAAATGGGGATCAGGGGTTCTTTGAGTATACCGATAATGGTGTGTGTCTCAGTGAAGACTCCGAAGAAAGAGCCAATTCTTCAATGGGCGTAAGGTTAATGAAGCGCCTTGTAAATCAATTACAATCTACCCTAAATATTGATAAAACTACTGAAGGTGTTCGTTTTTGGTTCAATTTTAAATAAATTTGAACTACTAATTCGCACATCATGAAAATTACTTTTTTAGGGCATGCATCCCTACTATTAGAGATAGGCCAATACAAGGTATTAGTAGATCCATTTATTACAGCAAACGACAAGGCAGCCGGAAAGGTTGATATCGAAGATTTGAATCCAGAATATATCCTGGTTACCCATGCGCATCAGGATCACATTTTGGATGTAGAGGCCATTGGTAAACGATCTGATTCAGTAATTGTAAGCAATTATGAGATTGCTATGCATTATCAGGAGAAAGGTTTTAAAGTACATCCAATGAATCACGGTGGCAGTTGGAATTTTGACTTCGGAAAAGTTAAATATACCAATGCAATACATACATCTTCTTTTCCGGATGGCTCTTATGGTGGTCAGCCCGGGGGTTTTATAGTCACAACCGATGATAAACAACTATACATAGCCGGAGATACCGCTTTGACCACGGATATGAAATTAATTCCTTTAACACATCAATTAGACCTCGCAATTCTACCCATTGGCGACAATTTTACGATGGGAATAGAAGATGCAGTAATGGCTGCAGATTTTGTTTCCTGCGATACCGTGCTGGGGTATCATTATGATACTTTTGGGTATATAGAAATAGACCATGCTAAAGCTCAGGAAGCATTTGTGCAAGCCGGCAAGAAATTACACTTATTACCAATAGGAGATTCGATCGAAGTTTAATTATCTGACCTATTTCTTTGTGCCTAATTACCCATTAGCTTTGGTTAGAAGCTTTCCCGGCAATTACCATTAATTTCTAAACCAAATGTATAATTGTGCTACTCTCTTAGTATTTACATCTCTCTTAAGAAGTGAAATGAGCTGTTTTTTAGGATATATCTTCGACCAATAACTATTCAGACTCAATTTAAACGTTAGAATTCAGCTATGCCCTGAAAAGCGCAGGCGATTCATATTACTTTTTAGTTATTTCCTCCATTCTGTAATTTTTAGACTGAAAATATGGTTAAATTTAGCACCAATTCATATGGAGGCGGTTTACAAGAAATACGATTTAATCTTTAAAAGACCAAGTGGCACCTCACGAGGGATACTGAAGAACAAAGAAACCTGGTTTTTAATTCTGAATAATCATGGAAAATTTGGCATTGGGGAATGCGGTTTGTTCAGAGGCCTCAGTATTGATGATATTCCGGAATTTGAGGACAAATTGTCCTGGACCTGCTCACATATCCATCTTGGCCAGGAAAGGCTTTTAGACGACTTAAAGGATTATCCAAGTATTGCATTTGGCGTGGAACAAGCTTTCATTTCACTGCAGTCTGAAGACCCATTTTTGCTTTTCCCATCCAATTTCACTAAATCTATGGCAGCAATTGAAATTAATGGTCTTGTTTGGATGGGTGA
>JABDPH010000388.1 GCA_013042925.1 Eudoraea sp. | reverse complement strand
TAAAAACAGGGGGAGGTAAATCTTCAACATCAATACTTGCTGTTTTTGTACAGCCATTAGCGTCTTCAACAAGGATGTTGTAGGTACCCGAAGAAGTGACGGTAAACATAGTGGTGCTGGCATACGGCGCACTAAAATTAACCCCTCCATCAAGACTGTATCTATATGGAGAAGTACCTCCTGAAGTATCAATAGTAACATCGACAGAAGCAGCTCCACAACCGAAACTATCTGATGCTGTTGCCGAAACAGCCAAAGGGCTAATTCCGCTTCCTATGTCAATAGGGTCATTGTTTATATCTAAAGTAATAAGTTCATTACATTTATTAGTTTCAACCCTAACGCTATAAACTCCCGGACTTACATTCGCAAAAGTATAATTACTTGCAGCGTCTGGTCCAAAAGTATCCACGGTGACACCGGCTTTTATTAATCTGTATGTATAGAATCCCGGAACACCAGACGCCTGGACATCTATACTTCCCAGCTCCCCACTACATAAAATATCATTTGCTGTTACATCTACGGTAATATCCAGATCCAGTACGGTTTGCATATTTGAGGGAAACAAACAGGCACTACCCGAAACATTCTTTAGACGCACCCATACTATGTAATCTCCGGCAGTGGTTATATCAAAAAATGGGTCGTCCTGGTAGGGCCCTGCCGAATTATTAAGGCTATACTCATATCCTGCGGGTACATTTGTCACCTCTACTCTTCCTGGGTTTCCACAAATAATATCTTCATGAATTAGCTGAGGATCCAACGGGTTTAGGGAAGACTTAAAATAGAAATACTGACCACCATCTACTCGTACACGAAATTCTCCTGAAGAATCCAGGTTGTAAGTAGAACCTGTCCCTACAGTATCATAACAAGTGTTATTTGTGTTTGCACAATCATCAATTACGGACAAGGCGCATCTATTGGGGTCTAGTTTTTGCCATTCATAACTACTCCCGCTCTGACTTAGGGTTATTGTTCGAATATCACTGGTACCGCATAAAAAGAATTTTGCAAGAGTACTACCATCATTGGGGCAAACTACTTCCTCATTAGCCCCCTGAATAATAGTCATGAACATAGGGGCGTTCAAATAAGATTCCGTTATTGATGGACTTTGTTTATTGTTATCAACTGCTATATCTGTAGTTTCCGATAAAGTATTATCCCCATCAGCAGTAGCAGTAATTTCCGAGATAAGCTCATAAACTTTTGTGTTCGCAATAGCCGAAGTACCCACAATTGATAGCGCGAGCAATAGCACGGCATACACAAGTTGCCTTGAGTTTTTTTGGAGCATAGGTTAATTCGTGTTATGGCAAGAATATTCGTGATTTGGGATCAGTATATTCTACAGCGTAATTATTTAAACTTATAATTTCTCTTTATCTTTAGGCATTCTAATACCTACTTATTATTAATTTTTAACGCTCGATTATGAAAAATAGTATCAAAGCCCTTTGTTTATTCGTTGTAATGTCCAATTTATCCTGTGCACAGAAAACGGATAATGACGTAAATAAGCCCGTGGAAACCACTTTTAACGCCGAATTAATTGTTGATGGATTGGATATTCCATGGGGTATGGTGTTTCTTCCTGATGGGAGTATGTTAATTTCTGAAAAATCGGGTGAAATTATTCTCTTTAAAGATGGACAAAAATCAACTATAAATAATGGCCCGGAAGTATATAATAGAGGGCAAGGCGGTCTATTGGATATGGAACTTCATCCGGATTATGAAAATACCGGATGGATATACTTTTCCTTTGCTTCGGAAGAAGGGGAAGAGAAAGGCGGCAATACCGCAATTATGCGTGCTAAATTAAATGGTAACTCATTAACAGACAAAGAAATACTATACAAAGCTTCACCTAATACTACAAAAGGTCAGCATTTTGGATCCAGAATGGAATTTGACAATCAGGGTTACTTATACTTCTCTATTGGGGAACGTGGGGAGCGCGATATAAATCCACAAGATATTACTCTAGACTGTGGGAAGATTTACAGAATTCATGATGATGGAAGAATTCCTGAAGACAACCCTTTCGTAAATGAACCAAATGCCAAAAAAGCCATTTATACTTATGGAAACAGAAACCCTCAGGGTATGGTTAAACATCCGGAAACAGGAGCTATATGGATCCATGAACATGGCCCACAAGGAGGAGACGAAATAAATATTGTGCAAAAAGGAGTAAACTATGGCTGGCCGGTAATTACTTACGGTATTAATTACAGTGGTACCCCAATAACAGATATAACTGAAAAGGAAGGTATGGAACAACCCATTCATTATTGGGTTCCGTCCATTGCGCCTAGTGGAATGACATTTGTAACTTCGGATAAGTATCCGGCCTGGAAAGGAAATTTACTTGTAGGTTCTCTAGTATTTCAGTATCTGGAGCGCCTGGAATTAAATGGAAATGAAGTTACTTACCGAGAAAAACTTATGGAAGACATAGGTAGGGTAAGGAATGTTCGCCAGGGTCCGGATGGTTTTATATATGTTGCGGTAGAAGGAAAAGGCATTTACAAATTGAATCCTCTATAATAATATCGTATTTAGCCTCACATAAATCGGCATTTCTATAATTTATTATCCCATGAAGTTTCTACTAAGCAGTTATCTCCTGATCGTTTCATGCCTGGCTTATTTTATGATGCAGGACAAGGAGTTAAAGGAGAGCATGCAAAGAGGAAAAGAAATCTATACTGATTTCTGCATTACCTGTCATTTAGCAAATGGAGAGGGTGTAGAGAATACGTTTCCACCTTTGGCTAAATCAGATTATTTAATGAATAGCAGGGAAGCTAGTATCAAAGGAGTGAAGTATGGTCAACGTGGCCCACTCGTAGTTAATGGTGTTACCTATGATAATACAATGATGCCTTTGGGTTTGGAAAATGAAGAAATAGTAGATGTAATGAACTACGTGCTTAATTCCTGGGGGAATTCAGGTGCCAAAATGGTTACTCTTGAAGAGGTAAATACTATTGTAAAATAACCTTATTTTTTTAGGGCATCAAGTGCTTTTTTAACTGAACCGTATTGACTGAGTGCCTTTTGCGCTTCTTCATAATTTAAGTTCAGACCCTCCATGAGATAACGGGTACCCCTATCCACTAATTTATTATTGCTGAGCTGCATATTTACCATTTTATTGCCCTTTACCCTGCCTACTCTGATCATTAAGGCAGTACTAATCATATTTAACGCTAGTTTCTGTGAAGTGCCACTTTTCATACGGGTACTCCCTGTAACAAATTCGGGTCCTACGTTAATTTCTATGGGAATATCGGATAAAGTAGCTAATGGTGATCCCGGATTATTTGTAATGCCGGCAGTCAATATCCCGTGTTTTTTTGCATCTGTAATGCCTCCAAGTACATAAGGTGTTGTACCGGACGCTGCAATTCCAACGAGAACGTCTTTTTCAGAAATATCATAGGATTTTAGATCTATCCAGGCTTGTTTTGTATCGTCTTCGGCAAATTCTACCGCTTTTCTAATAGCAGAATCTCCACCTGCAATTAAACCAATTACCCTAGTATGCGGCATCCCGTAAGTTGGAGGGATTTCCGAAGCATCTAAAATACCTAATCGCCCACTAGTACCTGCTCCGATGTAGAATAAACGTCCTCCGCCATAAAATCGTTTTTCCAGTGCATCGACAAGTTTGGAGAGCTGTGGAATTACCTTTTGAACTGCCTCCGCCACTTTCTGGTCTTCATTATTGATATTCTCCAGAATAGACTGTGTACTCATCAATTCCAAATCTGAATAATCTGATGGGGTTTCTGTGATTTTAATATAATCTGACATATTAGAGAAGATGAATATCCTGGTTTCTGTATAAGTTAAGAAGATTATTATCTGGTGCTAATTCGGTAATCATCGTGTTAATAGAGTTAATATCGCTGGTTTTATATTGATGTTGAGAATTTAGCTTTTCAGATATGCACAAAAGTACCGTTTTTTTTGACGCATTGATAACGGCCTTCTTAACCTGAACAATCTCCCAATCGAACTCTGTCAACCCGTGAATGGCATCTACGTAGCCGGTTCCTATAAAACTATAATCAAATCTTATCTCAGCTAATTGATGGACGGCATAAGCCCCTATAGAAATTTGAGCATCTCTTGAAATCTCTCCTCCAATAAAAATCACTTTAATATTGGGGTTGGAAAGTAATTGCCATGCCACCGGGAGGCTTAATGTAAAGCAAGTAAGCTTAAGTTGTGGAGGAATTAAACGAACAAGTTCAAGACATGTCGTACCACCATCAATGAAAAGTACGCTACCTTCGTGGATAAGACTGATTGCTTTTTGTGCAATAGCTATCTTTTGATCAAGTGCATAGATATTTGCATTGCTACTTGCCAGACCCGTATATCCAAGAGATATTGCCCCACCATGCACTTTTCGTAATTTATTCACCGCATCTAGTTCCTTTACGTCTCTCCTTGCAGTATCTATAGATACATTCAATTTTTCCGCTATATCTGTTAATAATATGCGATTGTGAAGCTCAACTTCATTTAATATGGCCAGATGACGCTCTTCTTTTAACATAAATCGAGTACAATTAATTATGGTTACAAAGATAGTAAAATATTTTACGTTTGCTGTTTTTTACTGTTTTAACTATTTTAATTTAATTTAATTGCAATTATTTGCAATATTTAATGCAAAAAACAGCATATTTTAATTTATTTATATATCTTTGCACTTAAGAATCAAAAAATATAAGTAGCTAAGATGGCAGAAACACTCACAAAACCAAGTGCAATGAGTTTTCCAACAGACGAAGAGTCCAGGAAATTTGAAAGAATTAACACCGTAATACACGATAGTTCAGAGCAGGCATCATTTTTTGTTGCCAATGAGATTGCAGAACTAATCAGACAGAGGCAAAAGCAGGGAAAAAATGTAGTATTGGGATTGGCAACCGGTTCCACTCCTACAAAGATGTATGAATTCCTTGTTAAATTTCATCAAGAAGAGGGACTGAGTTTTAAAAATGTAATCACCTTCAATCTGGATGAATACTTCCCTATGGAATCCGATTCCATTCATAGTTATGTGCGATTTATGAACGAGCATTTGTTTGATCATATTGATATTAAAAAAAGTAATATCAACATCCCCGATGGCACATTAGACAAAGAGGATGTTCGGGATTTCTGCATTAATTATGAGAAGAAGATTGTTGAAGCCGGTGGGATAGACATTCAAATATTAGGGATAGGACGTACCGGGCACATAGGTTTTAATGAACCAGGATCTTCCCTTACCAGTAAAACCAGAATAGTAAGACTGGACAGGGTTACCCGATTAGATGCAGCAAGTGATTTTTTCGGTTTGGAAAATGTTCCTATTAAAGCAATCACCATGGGCGTTGGCTCAATTATGGCCGCTAAACGCATTATTTTGATGGCTTGGGGAGAAGGAAAGGCAGATGTAATTAGGCAATCTGTTGAAGGTCCAATTAGAGAATCCGTTCCTGCAACTTTTCTGCAGCATCATGACGCATGTGATTTTATAGTAGACCATGCTGCGGCTTCCGCACTTACAAGAGTTAACACACCGTGGCTGGTAAGTGAATGCGATTGGAATGATAAGCTAATTAAAGGAGCAACCATCTGGCTTTCTGAAAAACTCAATAAGGCAATCCTCAAATTAACCAATGAAGACTATAATGAGCATGGAATGGGGAACTTAATTGCTGAAATAGGATCTGCAGAACAAATTAACCTTAGGGTTTTCAACTATCTACAGAGAACTATTACGGGTTGGCCCGGGGGTAAACCAAATGCCGATGATAGTCAAAGACCAGAAAGAAAAGACCCCTATCCTAAGACTTCCTTAATTTTTAGTCCGCATCCTGACGATGATGTCATTTCCATGGGGGGTACACTTCTAAGATTGGTCGATCAGGGACATGAAGTGCATATAGCCTATCAAACTTCCGGTAATATTGCAGTTTTTGATGATGAAGTAATTCGCTTTCTAGATTTCGCAATGGACGTGCAGGAAAATAATGTAGCACTTTCAGAACAAGTTAAAGAAGTACGGGAGTTTCTTAAAAAGAAGAAACCAGGCCAGGTAGACAGTCCGGAAATCCAAAAATTTAAGGGGCTCATAAGGAAAGGAGAAGCGCTGGCTGCCTGCAGATATTGTGGCGTAGATGAAAAGAATGCCCACTTTCAAAACCTTCCTTTTTATGAAACCGGAACGGTTAAAAAGAAACCTTTTTCTGAAGCAGATGTTCAAATAACTTATGATCTGCTCAACAAGGTAAAACCTCATCAAATATTTGCGGCAGGAGATCTCTCCGATCCACATGGCACTCACCGCGTTTGCCTTCAGATTATTTACAGTGCAATAGACAGATTGGTGAGAGAAGGATCAGATTGGATTAATGACTGCTATGTTTGGCTTTATAGAGGTGCATGGCAGGAATGGGATATTTCAGATATGGAGATGACAATTCCCATTGGCCCGATGGATATGGAACGCAAAAAGAGTGCTATTTTTAAGCATCAATCACAAAAAGACAGCGCTATGTTCCCCGGAAACGATCAACGAGAATTCTGGCAAAGAGCAGAACAGCGTAATACAGAAACGGCTGAAAAGTACAATGCACTGGGGATGGCAGAATATGAAGCCATGGAAGGATTTGTTCGTTATAAATTCAATTAATAATCTTAGGCTTAAAAAACCCTGCTTCTTTAAATCAAAAACAGAAGAGGCAGGGAATTAAATGCAATTGATGCTAAAAAAAATTGGGGTCCTTTTCTTAATCTCACTGTCGTCTTGTAGCCTGATTAAACACAAAAATGATATTCCTAAAACGGAATTTCGGGGAGTTTGGGTTGCTACTGTAGTAAATATTGACTGGCCGCAAAGAGGAGGTGATCCCTGGGAAAAACAACAAGAAGAATACCTGCGGATTCTAAATTTTTACAAAGACCTTAATTTTAATGCCGTTGTTGTACAAATACGTACTGCAGGTGACGCTTTTTACAATTCTAATCTTTCACCTTGGTCGCGCTTTTTAAGTGGTGCCGAAGGTGTTGCTCCTGAAACAGATCAAAATCCTCTGAAATGGCTTATTAGAGAAGCTCATATTCGAGGTTTTGAATTTCATGCCTGGCTTAACCCATACAGAGCGACATTCGATTTCAATACTGAGTTGCTCTCGGAAAACCACGATTACTTTAAGCATCCGGATTGGATGATAAAATATGGTAAAAAATATTATTATGACCCCGGATTACCTGAGGTACAGAAACATATGGTTTCTATTATCGAAGAAGTGGTCACACAATACGATATAGATGCCATTCATTTTGATGATTATTTCTATCCTTATACTATAAAGGGCGAAGTTTTTAATGATTCGACAAGTTATTTATCGCATAACCCGGCGAAATTATCCCTGGAGAATTGGCGCAGAAGTAACATTGACACCCTGGTTAAGAAGACTCATCTGGCAATAAAACATCGAAAACCCTGGGTACAATTTGGCATAAGTCCGTTTGGTGTTTGGAAGAACAAATCTACCGACCCAAGAGGATCAGATACACAAGCGGGTCAAACAACCTATGATGATCTCTATGCAGATCCCCTTTTATGGATGGAGAATGGGTGGATAGATTATTTAGT
>JABDPH010000384.1 GCA_013042925.1 Eudoraea sp. | reverse complement strand
ATCCAATACAGGCTCACGCCTGTCAGTCTTTTTTGTTTTCACCGCTTTAATACTTGGCAGCACTTCACTGTAAAAACAAAAAATCCAACCACTTTCGTGATTGGATTCTCTTGGTCGGGGTGGCAGGATTCGAACCTGCGACCTCCTGCTCCCAAAGCAGGCGCGATAACCGGGCTACGCTACACCCCGATGGTCATCTATAAATCGTTTTGCTCCACGTTTTTTAATACGCTTTTCTAACTGCATAGCCTCTGATCTGCTATCTACAGCTATTTGCAAAACTAACTTCCAGGGAATTCCTCCCCTGGTAGAAGGAACAAATCCTTCATTGTGTCTTTTCAATCTTTTATTGATATCTGCAGTTTGACCTACATAATATCTAGAACGTTTTTCACTAAAGAGAACATATACAAACATAATTTTCTCTAGTTGGGGTGGTCACGCCTCGGCGTGACGACCTCCTGCTTCCAGCGGGACGTGCGTGATATTAATGCTTTGCGTTACACCCCCAGGTGCATTCAGATTTAAATTGTACAGGAATTATGTTATGAACTTATGCGGACTTGTCCGCTGTAGCCCGCCGGTTCCGCCGCTGGCGGAAAAAGGCTGGCGAAAGCGGAGAGACTGGGACTCGAACCCAGGCGACACTTGCGCGTCGACAGATTAGCAATCTGCTCCGTTACCACTCCGGCACCTCTCCTGAAATTTTTAAATGAACGTGCACTATAAAATGCGGATGCAAATGTAATTCTTCATATCCTGTAACGCAACTTTTTTATTGAATATTTAAGTCACCTTAAACACTTTATTCTTTTTTGGGTCGATTAAAAACCTAAAGGATGAACGCGCTGCTTAAATACCCCATTAAACAAATTAATTTAATTAATTTCAGGAGCTGATATAAATTAATATATCCTGTCATTGAATAATTGTTTTTTAAATTAGAGACCTGACCAAATCAGAATATTAAAAATGCGCAGCATCGTTACTTACATCAAACAAACATCAATAATTCTTTATCTGCTTGCCGTTCAGGGATGTTCCGCACAGTCCCAATTGATTGCTGATGAAAAAGAGACTGTTTCAGTTGAGAATTTGCAATATTTCCTCTATTATCCAAAGGAATATGAAGAAGAAAAAAACGATGAATTTCCGCTCCTTTTGTTTTTGCATGGTGGAGGTGAATCAGGGGGCACTTTGGAAGATCTGAAAACAAATGGTCCGCCTAAACTTTTAGCAGAAGGAAAAGAATTCCCTTTTTTAATTTTAGCCCCTCAGAACCCTCACAAAAGAAAGTGGTGGAATACCAGGGCGGTAATACAATTATTGGATACTATCATAAAAAATAACAGAGTAGACGCTAATAGACTTTACCTTACGGGTCTAAGCAGGGGTGGAGGTGCAGCCTGGGAGCTTGCTGTTCAGTATCCGGATAAATTTGCTGCCATGGCTGTTGTATGCGGTATGACTCCTGTGCCATACGCGGGTTGGATAAATAAAAATATGCCTATTTGGGTTTTTCATGGTACCGAAGATAAATCCATACCAATTTCCGAATCTGAGAATATGGTAATTAGGTTGGAGGAAATGGGCTATGATGTACGATTCACCAAATATGATGGAGTAGGACATAACTCATGGGTACAGGCATATAACACCGAAGAATTATATAATTGGTTTATGGAGCAAAAACGCAACCAGGACTAGCCATTATAACCTTGTTTTTGCCTTAAAGAATTTGATTTATTCCAAAGGTTCCCAGATAAATACACAGTATATTTATTGAGGAAATACAAACGAATTAATGTATAAAAAAATAACATCTGCAATAGCTATCAGTTCCGGTGTTCTTGCTGTTATTTTGTTTATTTTGACCGATTTTGACAAGCTGGGTCCTGTATTAATACTTTTTTTTCTATCCCTTGCTCTGGCAATTCGAAATGTTGGCTCAGTAAAAGGATTTTCTTTTACAGTTTTAATATTTGCAGCAGTAGCTGCTTCAATGTTCTACCCAGAGTTTTTTTCCAAAGTAGGAGACTTTGACCTTAAAAAACTTATAGTTCCATTATTAATGATAATTATGTTTGGCATGGGGACAGCGATGAGCCTTGAGGACTTCAAAGGTGTAGTAAAAATGCCAAAAGGTGTTTTGGTTGGTATTATTTGTCAGTTTAGCATTATGCCTTTTGTGGGTTATGGGTTAGCTACCGTCTTTGGATTTCCCCCAGAAATTGCAGCAGGAATTATTTTAGTTGGTAGCTCTCCCAGTGGCCTGGCATCTAATGTAATGGCCTATATTTCAGGGGCAAACCTCGCACTTTCACTCACCCTGACAGCGGTAGCTACATTACTGGCGCCATTATTTACACCTTTGCTAATGAAGGCTTTGGCGAATCAACTAGTGCCTATAGATTTTTTAGGAATGCTTTGGAGTATTGTTAAGATTGTAATTATCCCCATCATTGCCGGGTTGGTGTTTAATAGATTTGCCCATGGGAGATTTAAATGGCTCGATAAAGCAATGCCGGTATTCTCAATGGCAGGAATTGCCATAATTATCACAATTATTACCGCTGCCGGAAGGGATTCACTTCTTACTCTTGGATTACTTTTAATAGTGGCAGTAATTCTGCATAATATAATTGGCTATTTCTTCGGATATTGGGGAAGCAGAGTATTTGGTCTGGATAGGAAATCGGCTCGTACAGTTGCTTTTGAAGTAGGAATGCAAAACGCCGGTCTTGCTTCAGGCATTGCACTGGAAATGGGCAGGGTAGCTACAATGGGTCTGGCACCCGCAGTCTTTGGACCCATGATGAATATTACCGGTTCTAGTTTAGCCACCTGGTGGCGGGGAAAACCCGTAGAAGAAGAGAAGAATAAAATATTAGAAACATGAATAGAATAATTTACTTTTATACGGTTATAACTATGGTATTTATCTCTGGCTGCAAAGAAAGAGTCCTGGTTATTGATGACTCATTTAGCAATCAAATTAAATTAAACCAAATTGGTTACTATCCCGATGCAATAAAGAAAGCAGTGGTAGTTACGGAATCTGAAATCAGTAAATTCAGTATTGTTGAAAGTAATTCTGGTAAGACCGTTTTTTCAGGAGAGATCTCAGGGCCATTAAACTGGGAATTAGCAGGCGAACAGGTGCGTATAGCAGATTTCAGTGAATTAACCATTGAGGGTTTGTACAATCTCTATATAAAGGAGGTAGGATTTTCTTATCCTTTTGAAATAAGGAATCAGGTTTTGCTTCCTGTATTTCATGGATCAATAAAGGGTCTGTATTTTCAGCGAGCAGGGATGGTCCTTGAGGAGAAATATGCGTCACAATGGAACCGACCACTGGGCCATCCCGATGATTCTGTTCTATTTCACCCATCCAGCGGGAAACAAACCGGGGTTTTAAATTCTCCTAAAGGATGGTATGATGCCGGGGACTATAACAAGTACGTCGTGAACGCCTCTTTTCCATTGGGACAATTCTTTTTGTTTGAGGAACAATATCCAAATAGTATAGCAGATGGAGATTTAAATATTCCCGAAAGTGGTAATGATATTGGTGATTATTTAGATGAACTGAAATACGAAATGGATTGGTTACTTAGTATGCAGGACGAGGATGGAGGTATGTTTCATAAACTTACAACCAAAAATTTTGAAGGAATGGTAATGCCTCATGAGGCGACAAGCCAAAGATATATTGTTGGTAAGGGAACTGCTGCCAGTCTGGATTTTGCAGGAGCCGCTGCGCAGGCTGCCCGGGTTTTCATGCCTTATGATTCCATCTATTCAGAAAAATGTCTGCAGGCCGCGAAGAATGCCTATTCCTGGTCTTTAGATAATCCGGAAGTTGAGTTTGTTAATCCTGAAGATATTAGTACCGGGCAATACGGTGACACTAATTTTGATGATGAATTATTCTGGGCTGCTTCTCAGTTATATATAACTACGGCTGATAAAAGTTATTTTGATCAACTTAAAAAAGACAATATAGATTTTACATATAGCCCGGGTGATGGCTGGACAAAATTTATGAGATTTATGGGGATATTTACACTTTTAGAGAATAAATCACTTGTTCCGGATAAGCTTTATGGCATTTTACAGGAAGGAATTTTAAAAACTGCTGATTCCCTTGCAGAAAAAACCAAAACAAATGATTATTTTCAGTGTGTTGAAGATTTTCAATGGGGATCAAATAGCGACGTTCTGAATACGGCAATGATTATTGCGCAGGCTTACCGTCTGGAAAACAAGCCAGAATATTTAACTGTAGTGAGGCAAGCTGCAGATTATGTCCTCGGAAACAACGCTGTAGGATACAGCTTTGTAACTGGTTTTGGTGATAATCCGCCTATGTTTATTCATCACAGGCAAAGCGCCGCTGACGGAATAGTGGATCCGGTTCCGGGACTACTCTCCGGAGGCCCTAATAATGACAAACAGGATGTTTCTGACGGGGTTGTTTATCCTGAAAATGCGCCCCCAATGAAAAGCTGGACAGATCACGAGGACAGCTATGCAAGCAATGAAATATGTTTAAACTGGAATGCTGCTCTGACTTACATACTGGGCTTTCTGGAACAAGAATCAAAATAATCAAATTATGAGAATACTTAAAACTATTATCGCTTTACTAGGTGTGTGGATCCTTTCTACATGTACTGAAATGACTTTTGCAAATACGACAACTGAAAACGATTCAAGTAGCGTACAAAAGAAAAAGCCTAGAAATGTAATTTTTATACTTACCGATGACCATAGGTATGACTATATGGGTTTCACAGGAAAAGTTCCATGGTTGCAAACACCAAATATGGATAAATTGGCTTCTGAAGGGGCATACCTGCCTAATACGTTTGTAACTACTTCTCTCTGCTCCCCAAGCAGGGCTTCTATCTTAACCGGGCAGTTCTCCCATAGTCACACTATTGTGGATAACCAGGCTCCTGATCCCGGGAATCTGACCTATTTTCCTGAGTATCTTCAAAAAGCAGGATATCAGACAGGATTTTTTGGAAAATGGCATATGGGAGACCATGGCGATGAACCTCAGCCGGGATTTACACATTGGGAAAGTTTTCCGGGACAAGGGGTATATTATAATCCCACCTTAAACATTAACGGAGAAAGATTAGCCTATAAGGATTCTACCTATATCACCGATCTCTTAACGGAACACGCCGTAGATTGGATGGAAAAAAGAGATAAGAGCAAACCTTTCTTTCTATACCTCTCACATAAGGCAGTTCACGCAGGTTTTCAGCCGGCTAGGAGACATAAAGGTATATACAAGGGCAAAAAGATAAAATTGCCTGCAACCTATGAACAAACTAAAACGGGGAAATACAGGGATTTAAAATGGCCACAATGGGTCGCTGATCAGCGTATTAGCTGGCATGGGGTAGACTATATGTACCATTCCAACCGGGACTTATATGAAATGGTCGTAGATTACTGCGAAACGCTCCTCGGGGTTGATGAAAGTGTGGGCACCGTTATGGAGTATTTAAAAAAAGAAGGAATTGATGAATCAACCCTGGTAATTTATATGGGTGATAACGGTTTTAGTTGGGGCGAACACGGACTGATAGATAAAAGACATTTTTATGAAGAGTCTGTTAAGGTTCCATTACTGGTTCGTTGTCCTGAATTGTTTGAAGGAGGCAAGACTCCTCAGCAAATGGTACAGAATATAGATATTGGACCTACTGTCCTGGCCGAAGCCGGCGTTAAACAACCTGATAATATGCCGGGAGTTTCATTTATCCCAATTTTAACCGGTAATTCAGATGTGGCGTCACGAAAAGAAATATTTTATGAATATTACTGGGAGTACGATTTTCCAATGACACCAACCGTTTTTGGCATGCGTTCAGATCAATACAAATACATAAAGTATCAAGGAATATGGGATAGAAATGAATTATACGATTTGCAGAACGATCCTGAAGAGATGTACAATTTGATAGCAGACCCGGACAAACAGGAAATTGCAAAATCCATGTCTGCTGCTATATATGATTGGCTGGAAGCAACAAACGGGATGAATATCCCTTTAAAGCGAACTGTTAAATACCGCTGGGGAGATTTTAAGCATAAAAACGAGCACTAAAAACTTAGTGCACGAGTTTCTTTTCCGGTGTTGTCAAAGAATTGCACCCGAGTGACATTCTGGTTCACTTCTATATGACGGGTTGATTGCGATTGAAACGAGGAACCCCAGTAATACTCCTGTATCTGACTGCTGTTATCGTTAAAATATAGGATACACTTAACTTCGTTTGCTTTTAGGGGGATAAGCTGAGGAGCCTGATTTGTTGTTGTTTCATAGACTTTTAAGAAATCATTGTTTTGTGAAGCAACCAGAACAGATTTTTCATTAGCTATGCTTAATCGCACCAGACTTTTTGCATCACCCGGGACCAGGAAATGACTTTCCTCTAGTGATACAGCTTCAAAACCTCCTTTTCCTTTATTCTTTAACAACATTCCCACAAATGCATCTGCTGGGCCCTGTTGTACTTCCATACCAAAATCATTTCCAACCAATGTAATATCCATCAAATTATCATTGTTGAAATCGCTGATCACAATGCCATATACAGGTGCAAGTTGTGCTTCAATAGGTAGGGGATGACTTTCAAACCTCCCATTTCCAAGATTTTCAATCCATGAAGTTTGCATATAGTTAAAAGTAAGTTTCATGGCATCATCTAATAATCCATCCGGGAAAACTTCCGGTAATGTGGCTTCACCGAATTCTCCAAAGGAGTTGAATCTTTTTCGAATTCCGACATACTGCTTTACAACGTCCTGCCAGGAATGATACAGGTATTCTTTTTTGGTGCCTACACTATCTCTGAGATAATAAGACATAAGTGGATCTATCATTCCATTATCGTCCAAATCCTTAGCGTATAACCGCACAGGTGTATCTTTATCTGCTTTAAAATAAATATTCTTACCAAAATTGCCTGCTACATAGTCTATATCTCCATCATTATCCAAATCCGCCGCTGCCAGACTATTCCACCAGCCCGAATTATCCTGAATTCCACTGGAATCGGTGATCTCATGAAGAATTCCATTTCTATTTTCAAAGAAACGAATAGGCATCCATTCCCCGGCCAAAATAAGATCTGGCCAATAATCCCCGTTAAAATCAGTCCATAGGGCATCACTTATAAGCCCGGGATATTGCAATTCAGGTGATACCTGCTCAGTTACATCAATAAAACGAACATTACCTTCTGTACTTTCATTCCTTAGAATATAAGAACGGTCGGCTTTAGGGTAAGCCATTGGAAGAACTCTGCTACCTATAAAAAGATCGAGGTCTCCATCCCTGTCATAATCTGCTGCTCTTACAGCAGATGAATTGCTTCTCATATCCGGGATTCCATCAACAGATTCTGAAAATTTTTCATTTCCGTCATTAATTAAGAGAATATCTTTGTATAATATATTCCCCGGCGGATACTGAGCGCATCCACGGGCTATATATAAATCCAGATCGTGATCCCCATCTGCATCAAAGAGCAGGGTGCCTGCATCTTCTTCTTCCAATTCAGCGCCTTGCTTGTAATTAACTTCTTTTTGTACAAAACTTCCGTCCTTTTGCTGTATAAACCAGGTTTCGGCAAATTTTCTACTGGCACCAAGGAACATGTCATCCAGGCCATCATTGTTTATGTCACCTACAGCAAGAGATGGACCATATTGAGAGAATTTATGGGGTAGTGTACGCTGAAAATTAAAATCGATGAAGTCAAGATCCCGACTTTCATATACCAGATTATACGTTTCAGCTGCTTCTTTAAACAAAGGAATAAATAAGGAATCCTTTTTTATATTGGGTTCCAGCAATTCCTCATTATACGCTATCTCAAGTTCTCTGTCTGATTCCTGTCTTTGCAGTTTTTGAACACCACCACCCGGCCAAATAATTCTTATAGAATCTACATAGGATGTAGCACCAAGTCCAAAGTGTAACACACTTTCAGGTTTGGAGAGATAACCGCGCCCCGAAATTAAAGACTTCTTCTGACGAATACCCTCTGAATAAATTTCAACCATACTGCCAATTGCAGCCGGATTTTTATCAGAACCTTTTAATTTAACCCTTAAATAATGGCTTTCGGGATTTAATTGAGTAAGCCTGTTTTCCATTAGCAAAACAGGATCATTAATATTATTTATTACCAAATCTAAATCCCCGTCATTGTCCAGATCTCCGTAGGCAGCACCATTGGAGTAGGTACCAAAATTAAGACCCCAGGAATCAGTAACATCCACAAAATTCAGATCTCCCGTATTACGGAACATGAAATTTGGAATTTTTATTTCAGGAATAGCGGCTATTAGCTTTTCTTTGCTAACCAATCTACTGGCCGTATTACGGAAATCCCCAAAATCTCTGTCGGTTACATCTTTTGGGAATCCATTGGTGATAAACAGATCCTGCCAGCCGTCATTGTCGTAGTCTGCAAAAAGTGGTGCCCAACTCCAATCTGTTTCCTGGACCCCGGCAAACATACCGGTATCCCCGAATATGGGGAGTCCTGTTTCCGGATTAACACCCAGATTAAGTTGTAGAGTGTTTCTGGTATATTGGGACTCGTAATTGTACTTTTTCGTAAAAATTTCTTTCTGATAGCTGCTGGGTCCCTGGAATAATTTCTTTCGTTTGTTGTAATACGGCTGCATTTCAGAAGTGAAAATATCCATTTGCCCGTTATTGGTCACATCAGCAATATCGCTACCCATGGAAGAAAGGCTAAAATGCTTGAATATATCTCCGGCACGATTGGTAAACGTCCTATCCTGATTATTTATATAAATAAGGTCATTGCTCAGAAAATCATTTGCCACATAAATGTCCATCCAGCCATCATCGTTAAAATCGTGAATCAGCGTACTGTGGCTATAACCGTGAAAGCGAATACCGGCTTCATCCGATACATCTTTTAATACTGGATGTCCCAAAGTATCATCCCAGTTGTCTTCATAGAGCTTGTCCCGACTGAGCGATGTTCCGTCGTCCTCCAGGGGGCTAAATTGACTAGGGTTTATTCCTTCAATCCTGTTTACCCCAATAAAAACATCCAGGTCACCATCATTATCATAATCAAAAAACTGTGCATGTGAAGAGTACGTAGTATCTGCAATTCCATATTCACTGGCCATCTCTTTGAATAGGGGAGAACCCTCATCATTATTACCCTGATTGATGTACAGCAGATTTCTTCTTCTTTCAGGATTTTTATAGAATGTATTACAAATGTAAATATCCTGTTTCCCATCAAGATTAATATCTATGATAGATACGCCTGATGACCATAGCAGAGAATCTGGTTTATTAATTCCTGCACTATTAGATATATCCTTAAATTTCAAGGCACCTTCGTTAAGATACAATTTGTTATCTACCTGGTTGCCAGCCAGGAAAATATCATCTAATCCATCGCCATCCAGGTCTCCCAGTGCTACACCAGAACCATTATAAACAAATTCATTATCAAGGATATTAATGGAGTCATTTTCAGTCAAAGCATTGGTAAAATACAATCCGGAATTTTGAGGAGGTATACTTTGGAAAAGGGCAGTATTTTTTTTCGCATCATCACAGCTCGTAATTAGTATTGATAATAAGCCAATAACAGCTATAATACTATTTATTCTCATGGAACTTGTTTTTTAATCAACATACAAAAATGCAAGAACCTTGGCACATGGACAAATAAAAAGGCCGCTTTTCAGCGGCCTTTTATAAAATAGAAGTATAAATTTATTAGTACCCTGGATTCTGAGCTAAAACATCAGAGCCCTGAATATCTATTTGTGCTTGTGGAATAGGCATAAGTTCATTTTTACCTGCAGTAAAGGTTGCCCCTCCAAATTTGGTAACCAGGTACTGACCCTCGTATGCCAAATATGCATTTAATTCCTCAGCGGCTACACCCCAACGAACCAGGTCAAAGAAACGGTGTCCTTCGCCAGAAAGTTCAAGCTTTCTTTCAAAACGTACAGCAGTTCTTGCAGCATCTTGTGAAGCAAAGTCAGCAGCAACGTATTCAGAAATGTTATAGTTAGCGGCATCTGTACCATCAGGGTTTTTAACCCAATGTTCAGAAAGAGCAGCTCTTCTCCTTACCTGATTTACATAATCTAGTGCCTTGGTAAGTGATCCTGCTTCTACCTCTGCTTC
>JABDPH010000382.1 GCA_013042925.1 Eudoraea sp. | reverse complement strand
GATGGAAACCATTTATAAAAAATATCCGGACGATATCGAAGCCGCAGTATTTTATGCTTTGGCATTGAGAGCTTCTGCAGTGAACACAGATAAAAGTTATGTTAATCAAAAAAAATCGGGTGAGATTTTAGAAAAATTGTTTGTTGAACAGCCTAATCATCCAGGCATTGCTCATTATATTATTCATAATTATGATTATCCTGAACTTGCCCATTTGGCTCTTCCAACAGCCCGGCGATATGCAAGTATTGCTCCGGCTTCATCACATGCTCAGCACATGCCTTCTCATATTTTTACAAGATTAGGTCTTTGGGATGAATCAATAGAATCTAATGTGAATTCAGCTTCTTCAGCACGATGCTATGCCGAGGCAAGAAATATGGATGGCCATTGGTCAAACGAACTTCATGCTATGGGATATCTAGTTTATGCGTATTTACAAAAAGGAGACAATCTCAATGCAAATGAACAATATGAATACATGAAGACCATGTCCAAGATTTACCCTTCAAATATTTCTGCTATTGCCTATCCATTTGCAGCGATTCCAGCTCGAATTGCTTTAGAAAACAGACAATGGGAAAATGCGGCTAAAATAGAGCCACATGATTCGGAATTACAATGGGAAAATTATCCGTGGCAGAAATCATTAATTCATTTTGCAAGAGCCATTGGATCCGTTTATCAAAAGGACTTTTCCTCTACAAAAAGAGAGTTAGAAATCCTCAATTCGCTTCATGAGGAAATAGCAAATAGCGGTAATAAAGCAAGTGCAAAACAAGTTTTGGTTCAGATTAAATTAATTCAAGGATGCTTGAGTTTTTTAAGTGATAAACAAAGTGAAGGTATTGCTATTTTACAAGAAGCAGTAGAAATGGAAGACATTGTTGGTAAACATGGAGTTACACCAGGTAAACTCATCCCAGCGAGAGAATTTTTGGCAGACATGTTAATGAAAATGAATCAATCTAATGAAGCTTTACGGGTTTACGAGCAAAACCTAAAAGTTAATCCAAATAGATTTAATGGCCTTTATGGGGCAGCCATAGCAGCAGAACAATCAGGCAATAAGGAAAAAGCTAAAGATTATTTTAATCAACTTATTGAATTAGTTAAAGATTCTAATACTAATCGTCCAGAATTGGCAGAAGCAATAATGTTTATTGAAAAAAATCAATCAATTTAAAATGCTATTCAAGCGGAAAAATATTAGTGTAATAATTCTTTTAATTTCATTATTGTTATCGTGCAACCATTCATCTAAACGGATATTACCTATTTATAACCCGGTAGATTTTAATCCTGAATTGGTTGATAAAAGTCTTCAGACCAAAACTGAAAATCATACGGTTTCAGACTTTCAACTAATTAATCAAAATGGTGATACTATAACTCAAGAATCTTATAAAGACAAAGTTTATGTCGTAGATTTCTTTTTCACAAGGTGCCCGACCATTTGCCCAATTATGACTAATAACATTGGCAAATTACAAAAGGAATTTATAAATAACGATGACATCATGTTCTTATCTTTATCTGTAACTCCAGAAATCGACAGCGTTTCTGTATTACAAGAGTATGCTAAAAATAAAGGAGTTATTAACACTAAATGGAATATCACAACGGGAGATAAAAAGCATATTTACAATTTGGCCCGTAAAAGCTATTTTGCGGTGGTTGAACAAGGCGATGGTGGATTACAAGATTTTATTCACACACCAAACTTTATACTAGTGGACAAGAAAAAACAGATAAGGGGAATTTATAATGGGACAAGCGATAAAGAATTGGTTAGATTAATTGATGACCTCAAAGTTTTAACAAACTGAGTAAATATTAATAGCAACTACTGGGTACAACAACGGCTATAATTCAGTGCTATTTCGCTAAGCTCCGGGATCTTTTTGTACGTTTTTTATTTCTTTAAACAAACTAAAGCAAGCTTGATTTTTATCCTTAGAAGCTTTTAAAAAAGGGGATTCACTCGCTTTACTCGTACATCCCGGGGGGAGGGTCCTGCCATGAAAACCCACATCGCTTACGCGCTGCATTTTTTATTTCCTCAAACAAACTCAAACGAGTTTGGATTTTGTCCTTTGAAGCTTTTAAAAAGGGGATTCACTCGCTTTGCTCGTGCATCCAAGGGGGAGGTCCTGCCATGAAGAA
>JABDPH010000373.1 GCA_013042925.1 Eudoraea sp. | reverse complement strand
GCAGGAACTGATTTCAAACTACCCGGAGCATCTGCCATAACTTCATTAGGAACTACTTTAGCTCTAATTGCCGCGTGCGGGCAGATAGCTACACATTTATTACATTGTGTACAAAGTACTTCATCATCCCAGATTGGGATAAAGTTAGCGATCCCGCTTTTCTCGTATTGGGTAGTGCCGGTAGGGAAGGTACCATCAACCGGAAATGCACTGACTGGCAATTCGTCTCCATGACCTCCTAGTATTTTCTCAAGAACATTCTTTACAAAACCATCAGGAGCATCAGTCATTGCGGAAAGTAATCCTTTCTCGCTGCTCACGTCTTTTGGATAGTCTACCTGATATAAATTTTCGAGTGATTTATCAACAGCATTAAAATTCATTTGAACTACTGCATCACCTTTATGAGCATATGACTTAACTATGGCATCCTTAATTTTCTGAATGGCCTCATCCTTAGGCAGAATACCTGATATGGCAAAGAAACAAGTTTGTAAAACGGTATTTGTCCTTTTACCAAGATTGGCTTCATGGGCTACTTTTGTTGCATCCACTACATAAAATTTCGCCTCTTTTTCAATGATTCCCTCCTGCATTTTCTTAGGTAATTTGTCCCAAATTTCCTCTTTCGAAAATGGTGAATTTAAAAGGAATGTGCCTCCTTGTTTTAAATCGGCAATCATGTCATATCTTTCAATGAAATTGAATTGATGACTTGCTATAAAATCCGCTTTGTCAATCAGATAGGAAGAGTATATTGGTTCCGGTCCAAAGCGCAAATGCGAAATAGTTTGTGCACCCGCTTTTTTGGAATCATAGACAAAATATCCCTGAACATAATTATCTGTAGTGTCACCAATTATTTTGATGGAGTTTTTATTTGCCCCTACAGTACCATCAGATCCCAGTCCATAGAACATGCAATTTATCGTTGTGCTTCTCACCTTAAAATTATCATCGGATTCCAGGCTTGTATGTGAAATATCGTCGTTTATACCTACCGTAAAATGATTTTTTGGTTTCTCCTTGGTGAGTTCATTAAATACCCCGCTGACCATCTGAGGTGTGAACTCCTTAGATGACAACCCATATCTGCCACCAACAACAGATATATTTCTATCGCTCTCTGCAAGGGAAGTTATTACATCCTGATACAAAGGTTCGCCGGTACTTCCCGGTTCTTTAGTCCTGTCTAAAACTGCAATCTTCTTTACGGAATTAGGTAGGCTATCTATAAAATGAGAAACAGAAAATGGTCTGTATAAGCGAACAAATACCACCCCAACTTTCTCATCATTGTTTACCATGGCTTCAACGGCTTCCCGAACTGCGCCCTGACCGGATCCCATGATTACGATAACACGCTCGGCCTCAGGATGACCTAAATAATAAAACAGGCTATATCTTCTGCCAGTATGTTTATAAAAATCATCCATTACTTCCTGTACAACGCCAGGCACTTTCTCATAGAAAGGATTTGATGCTTCCCTGGCCTGGAAAAAAACATCAGGATTCTGAGATGTCCCTCTTATAACAGGATGATCCGGATCCAAGGATCTCTTTTTATGTTCCATGATCTTATCCTCAGGCATCATTGCTTTAATGATATCATCCGGAATTGCATCAATCTTGGAGATTTCATGTGAAGTCCTAAAACCATCAAATACATTCAAAAAAGGAACTCTCGTGTGTAAAGAAGCTACTTGAGAAATTAATGCAAAATCCATTGCTTCCTGAACAGACCCTCCAATTAACATAGAAAAACCTGTTTGTCTTGTTGCCATTACATCTGAGTGATCCCCAAATATAGATAGTGCATGAGTTGCGACTGTTCTAGCTGCCACATGTATCACAGAGGGTAATAACTCCCCCGCAATTTTATACATATTAGGGATCATTAAAAGCAAGCCCTGCGAAGCAGTAAAGGTTGTGGTTAGTGCTCCCGCCTGCAGGGAACCATGTACTGCTCCCGACGCACCCCCTTCGCTCTGCATTTCAACAATACGGGGTATATTACCCCAAATATTTTTTTGCCCTTGAGAACTATAGACATCCACATGTTCTCCCATCGGTGACGCAGGAGTTATGGGATAAATTGCACATACTTCATTCGTTTTGTGAGCAATCCGTGCTACAGCCTCGTTTGCATCGCAAATCAACTTTGGAAATTTTTTCTTCATGACTATTTCAATATTAAAGAAACTGGCAGTTTATAAATGATAAGGGCTATTTAAAGGTTTCTTATTCCAGGGACTGCAAGTAATATTAGTTTTAAATTTTCGATAAATTTAGAGCCAATACCGCAGTCATACTATGACAAATGTCAGGTATTCATGTCCAACATGATGCAGATTAGAATATACCCTATCTCAATAGAAAAGGACCTGAGCTATTTTAAATGATATGCAAAACCATATGTATAAATACGCCCGATTGAAATTCAATCGGGCGTATTTTTCATCATTTATGTAACTATTAAGATTATTCGCCGTGCATCCACACCTTTTTTTCCAATAATTCTTCTTCAGTTTCAACGTGGTCCTCATCAGGGACGCAACAATCTACCGGACAAACAGCAGCGCATTGAGGTTCATCATGAAAACCTTTGCATTCTGTACATTTATCGGTAACTATAAAATAGAATTCGTCAGAAACAGGTTCATTTTCGGCATCGGCATCAACTTCATTTCCTGCCGGAGTTGTTACCATGCCACTTAAAGAAGTTTCGTCTGAATACGACCACTCCTGATCTGGTTCATATATTGCATTATTCGGGCATTCTGAAACGCAAGCATCACAGTTAATGCATTCATCTGTTATGATAATAGCCATAATAATATGTTTTTGAAATAATTGTCCGTAAATTTAATGTACTACAAATATCTGTCTAATGATAAAAGTCATATTTCTTTATAAACCTCCAATTTATATTTGGCACCAATATTTTTATCAAACGACATTTAATATAAAAATAAGTAAAAAATAAATACGTATCGATGATTGCTACAAAAACAAAACAACATAAAGAAACACTGGAAGCGGTGATAGTAAGATTTGTGGGTGATTCAGGGGATGGTATGCAACTAACCGGAACACAATTTTCGGACACCTCTGCTATGTTTGGTAACGATGTTGCCACATTTCCTAATTACCCTGCAGAAATCAGGGCCCCGCAGGGAAGCCTATATGGCGTATCTGGCTTCCAGGTGCATATTGGCAGCGTAGAGGTAAGTACTCCCGGTGAAAATGTAGACCTTTTGGTTGCCATGAATCCTGCAGGGCTTAAGACTAATTTGCATGCATTAAAACCGGGCCACTCGGTAATTGTAGATACCGATGCTTTTACCAAAAAGAATTTGGAAAAAGCACAATACGAGTCTAATCCTTTAGAAGATGGTAGTTTGGAAAACTATCAGGTGATAGAAGTAAGTATGACTTCACTTACCAAAGAAGCATTAAAAGAGGTTGAAGGTTTGGATAATAAAAGTATCACGAGGAGCAAAAATATGTTTGCTCTTGGCATGGTATATTGGATGTATAACAGATCTACAGATCATACAATAGATTTTTTCAATAAGAAATTTAAGTCAAAACCAGCATTAATTGAAGCAAACACAAAGGTTCTGAATGCAGGTTTTTACTTTGCAGAAACACTGGAGTTAATTCCTAACTCTTATACGGTTGCTCCGGCTAAAATGGCCCCGGGTACTTACAGAATAGTCATGGGTAATACGGCAACTGCCTGGGGGTTTCTTGCGGCCGCAGAAAAATCAGGTCTGGAGCTATTTTTGGGTTCATATCCTATTACACCGGCCTCAGACATCCTTCATGAACTGGTTAAACATAAGCACTTTGGTGTAAAGGCATTACAAGCTGAAGATGAAATAGCCGGCATCACCTCCGCAATTGGTGCTGCC
Source organism: Eudoraea sp. (assembly GCA_013042925.1). GTDB lineage: Bacteria > Bacteroidota > Bacteroidia > Flavobacteriales > Flavobacteriaceae > Eudoraea. The sequence continues at coordinate 3,459 of JABDPH010000373.1, read as the reverse complement.
TTTGCCGGTGATTTAGCTATCACTACAACTTCAGGACCCGGTTTAGCTTTAAAGGGAGAAGCCTTAGGTCTTGCAATGATACTAGAATTGCCATTGGTAGTTGTTGATGTTCAAAGGGGTGGGCCGTCTACAGGTTTACCTACTAAAACTGAGCAGTCAGATTTACTACAAGCATTGTATGGCAGAAATGGTGAAAGCCCGGTAATTATTTTGGCCGCCAGTACACCATCTAATTGTTTTAACTATGCCTATGAAGCAGCAAGACTAGCTGTTGAACATATGACACCAGTAATCCTTTTGACAGATGGTTATATTGCGAATGGTTCTGCCCCTTGGAAAATACAAACGGTGTTTGAAATGCCAGAAATAAAAACCAGACTAATTAAAGAAGCGAAAGATACTTGGAATCCTTATGACAGAGATAGAGAATCTCTGGCACGTGACTGGGCAATTCCCGGTACATTTGGTTTGGAACACCGGGTAGGAGGCCTTGAAAAAGATAAAGTGACCGGCCAGGTTTCTTATGATCCTGAAAATCATGAACATATGACCAATGTTAGGGCCGAAAAAGTTAAACGAGTAGAAAATTATATTCCAGAGCTTAAAACAGCATTCGCCGATGAAGGTGATTTACTGGTAATTGGATGGGGAGGCACCTATGGCTCCCTTTATTCTTCCGTAAAAGAGATAAGGAATGATGGCTATTCATCTGTTGGACTCGCGCATTTTAACTATATAAATCCTTTGCCAAAGAACACAGAAGAAGTATTAAAAAAGTTTAAGCGAATTGTAGTATGTGAACTAAATACAGGACAGTTTGCATCGGTTTTAAGAGCAAATTTTCATGGCTTTGACTTTTTACAGTATAACAAGGTACAAGGTTTGCCTTTTGGTAATAGCGAACTAATAGAAGAGTTTAAAAAAATAATGAAATAGAAATGGAGACAACAGCAACTAAGAAATATACATTTAAAGATTTTGCCAGTGATCAGGAAGTAAGGTGGTGTCCGGGTTGTGATGACTACGTTATTCTCCGTTCCATGCAAAAAGCACTTCCCGAAATGGGACTTAAAAAAGAAGATGTAGTATTTATTTCCGGAATAGGATGTTCTTCCCGTTTTCCATATTATATGGACACCTATGGCATGCACAGCATCCATGGAAGGGCCCCGGCAATAGCTTCTGGTGTAAAACTTGCCAACCCTGATCTCAGTGTATGGATCATAACCGGTGATGGCGATTCAATGGCAATAGGAGGCAATCATTTTATTCATGTTTTAAGACGAAATCTTGATTTGAATATTGTATTGTTCAATAATGAAATCTACGGTTTAACCAAGGGACAATTTTCCCCAACTTCATTGGTAGGTCAAAAGACTAAATCCTCTCCTTATGGCAATACACAACCCCCATTTTTACCAGGGGAGTTGGCCATTGGTGCGCAGGCTCGTTTTTTTGCAAGAATTGGTGGAAACACCCCAAAAGAAATGACAGACATTTTTATTAAATCTGAAAAATTCAAGGGCACATCTTTAATCGAAGTTCTTCAAAATTGTCCGATTTTTAATGATGGATGTTTCTCAAAATATACAGATAAGGCCGTGCGAGAAGACAAACAATTATTTGTTGAACATGGAAAACCTATGATATTTGGGAAAGAAAAGAATAAAGGCTTGATTTTAAACGGATTAAAATTAGAAGTGGTAACCTTGGGAGAAAATGGAATTACCGAGGCAGATCTGTTGGTTCATGATGCGGAAGAACAAGACCCAACCTTACATCAAATGTTGGTAAGGTCAGAATATCCATTGGTTACAGGTATCATCAGAAGTTTTCCAGATGTTACTTTCGAAGAACGGGTTGATCAATTGACGGCTGAGGTTAAAGCCGGTTCCAGTTTTACCAAAACGGATGATCTGTTCTTTTCGGGGGAAACTTATGAAGTTAAATAATATAAAGTAGCGTATGGGTTCTGAAGCCATCATTGTATTTTTTCTTGCCGGAATTGTCCTGGTTGCCGGGGCGAATTTTTTATCCAATCTAATTTCACACAAGTCAGATAATCCTCAGAAAAGAGAACCTTACGAGAGTGGAATGACTACTATTGGGCCAACATGGGTGCAGTTTAAGGTAGGATACTATTTATTTGCTATTTTATTTTTGATTTTTGATGTTGAAGTTGCCTTTTTGGTGCCTTGGTCTGTGGTGTTTAAAGATATTGGAGCAATTGCATTTATTGAAATATTAATCTTCCTAGTCATTTTAGGTTTAGGCCTTCTGTACGCATGGAAAAAAGGAGCATTAAGATGGGAATAGATCAGAAAAACGGACCGATGGGTCAACCTGGTAAAGTTCCTGAAGACTTTCCCGGAAAAGTAATCCCGGCAGGTAACGGTGCCAATGTCATCGTTACATCATTAGATAAGATAATCAACTGGGGCAGATCTAATTCTCTGTGGTCCCTATACTTTGGAACGAGTTGTTGTGCCATTGAAATGATGCAGACAGGCGCAGCACGCCATGATTATTCGAGGTTCGGATTTGAAGTAGCCAGACCTTCACCCAGACAAGCCGATTTGATAATAATAGCAGGGACAATAGTAAACAAGATGGCACCGGTACTCCGACGCTTATATGATCAGATGGCTGAACCAAGATATGTTATTGCCATGGGCGCCTGCGCTATTTCCGGAGGTCCCTTTTTCTACAATACCTATTCAGTTGTAAAAGGAGCAGACCATGTTATCCCTGTTGATGTATATGTACCCGGGTGTCCTCCCAGACCTGAAGCACTTTTAGAAGGCATGCTTATGCTGCAGGATAAAATAAGGACAGAAAATATGAAACATAAAAAGAATCCTATTGAAGGATTTGACGAAGGTTTATAAATAAAATAGATGACTAACCAAAGTTTACAGGAATTAATAGGGAGTTGGAGCCCAAATCTTGAATTTAATGAAGAAGGTTCCCAATACCTGAATGTAACGGTTCCTATAGAAGAATTGCATGCTATCATGTACAAATTAAAACATAATGATCAAGCCAGTTTTGATTATTTGTTTTGCTTAACTGGTGTAGATTGGGGTGAAGAATTGGGTGTTGTTTACCATTTGGAATCTACAAATTTCAGACACAGCCTTGTGGTAAAAACACAAACGGCAGACAGAGAAAATCCGGTTATAGACTCTGTCTATGATATTTGGGCAACTGCTGAGTTTCACGAACGTGAAGTATTTGATTTTTTCGGAATAGAATTTACCAATCATCCTAACCTCAAGCGGATTTTCTTAACAGATGATTGGGATGGTTTCCCTTTGAGGAAAGATTATGAAGACAATATTAATATGATTATCAAATAATCAAGCATGGAGACAGTTACCCTGAATAGTAACTTTAAATCTGAAGAATACTTCATAAACATGGGACCGCAGCACCCTGCGACACATGGTGTTCTAAGAC
>JABDPH010000372.1 GCA_013042925.1 Eudoraea sp. | reverse complement strand
AATGCAGCCTGCTCAGAGTCGTTTAAATAGTCTTTCGTCAATACTGCCAATAATAACCATAATAAACGTACATTTTTATTAGGAAGACCAGTGATACCTTTAGTTTTTTCCAAATAAGTCATTCTGTCTTCAGGAAAGGAAATCCACAAAAGGTAAAGTGCATTTTCAATTGTAAGATAACTTTTATCTTTTAATAAGGATTCAAATTGCTTTTTAAGTCCCAAAGGAATTCTATCGGTTGTTATACATAAAGCCTGCCTCGTCTTCAAATCTTTTGTATCAAATGCATTCCTGATAAAACTTTCAGATAAGGATTTATGATATTCTAAGATTATATTTTCTCTTAGCATTGAAGCTGTATTACTAGTCCATACCTTAGCAATAATTGGCTCATTCATCGCATTGCTCGATGTTAATTCTCTTTGAAGGTTAAAATAGGCCTGCAAGTCAGCGGAAGATGAAGCAAGTAATACCTTTGCTTTCTCAAATGGAAATTTTACATCTCTCAGCCAAGTTTGCTCAAAATCACGTAAATCTGATTTACTTACCATTTGCATCTCTGAAATAAAATCAGCTATAGTGACATTAGAATACTGATATTTATTCAGATAGGACCTTATACCTGCTTTGAAAACCTTGTCCCCAAGTTTTGTTCTCAATATATGAAGAGCCCAGGCCCCTTTTTCATAAAAGGTTAAACTACTCGCCTTTGGATCTGTTAACGATTCTCCTTGCCCCTGCCTATAAAGGTCTTGAAGTTGTTTTGCAGATTTATAAAGTTTCCAATAAAAGTACTCTTCGCCAAACAGTTTTTTTTCTGCAAGCAAAGCATAGTATGTTGCAAAACCTTCATGGAGCCAGTGATGATTCCCATCTTTTTCGGTAACCAGGTTTCCAAACCACTGGTGTGCCATTTCATGGGCGTTAACATTTACATAATTCTTATCTATAAAAGCTACACTATCTATTACATAACCATCAGAAAATAAGGTTGTTCCCGTATTCTCCATGCCGGCATACAAAAAATCACGAACAGGTATCTGTTTGTAATTTTGCCATGGATAATCTATCCCGATTTCTTCTGAAAGAAAATCAAAAATTTCACTGGTATACCTGTAAGTTGGTTCAACTTTTAAGCTGTCTCCGGGATAATAATAAAGCTCTATTGGAATTCCATTCTTACTTTTAATTTTCTTACAGTTATAAGTTCCAATCGCAAAAGCCAGAAGATAGCTGCTCATTGGTTTTTTCATATCAAAAATCCAGGTTCTCAGTGAATCTTTTAGTAATGTATTTTTTAATTTACCATTTGCGATAACTTCATAGTCCTTATCAAAAGTGAGTTCGAGATCAAATTCAACCTTCTCATTCATATCATCAAAACTTGGAAGCCAATGACTGGTATATTTTCCCTGGCCCTGAGTCCAAATTTGATTGTTATCGGCTATTGAATCTTCCCATCCTAAAAAGTAAACCGTTTGCTTTGGAATTACCGAATAGTCCAGCGTTAATTCATACGCTCTGTTTGCCTTGAGTTTCTTATAAACAATGATCTTGTCCTTTGTATTCTTATGGCGAACTTTTTTACCATTTATTAAAACAGCAGAGAAATTCATGTTTTTTGCGTCTAAAAAAACAGAATCCGTTTTACTGAGAACATTAAACCAATAGACTATCTTACCATTTATTTTTTTATCCGCTGCATTGGGAATTATATCAATATCTGCTTTATAGAAATCTACTGAAGGCTGAGGCTGACCAAACAAAAAACCTGAAAAAAGAATTGCTAAAAGCGAATTAATAAGGTTCATAAAGTTTAATATACAATTGTCAATCCAAATTTAGCAATTTGCGGTATTGCAGTATTATTCCGTAACCGTTATTTTCGTTTTATGAATTCGAACTATCTCCAAACCCCGGTAACCTATTTAAAAGGTGTTGGTCCAAACAGGTCAGAAATACTGAAGTCTGAGTTAGGGATAGTAACTTATCAGGATTTGATTAATCTTTTTCCTAACAGGTATATTGATAAAACAAGATATTATAAAATTAATGAGTTACAAAGAGGTAATGCAGATGTTCAAATTATTGGGAAAATCATCAATATTAAAACTGTAGAGCAAAAAAGAGGAAGCCGTCTCGTCGCTAAGTTCATAGATAACACTGGGGAAATGGAACTGGTGTGGTTTCGAGGGCAGAAATGGATTCGGGAAAATATCAAATTGAATACGCCCTATGTCATTTTTGGAAGAACGAATTGGTTTAGTGGCAGGTTTTCTATGCCGCACCCCGATATGGAATTACTTACCGAGCATGAAAAAGGAATAAGGGTGTCTTTACAACCGATATATCCCTCTACAGAAAAACTTAGTTCAAGGGGCATAACAAACAGAGTGCTGAGCAAATTAATGCAACAATTATTCATAGAAACAAAGGGAGAGTTTAAAGAAACCCTCGCACAGGCTTTAAGAGATGAACTCAGGTTGATTTCTAAAAAGGAAGCTATGTTCAATATACATTTTCCTAAGGATCTGAAATTATTATCTAAAGCACAATTCCGGCTAAAATTTGAAGAGTTATTTTTTATACAGCTTCAGCTCATTTCAAAAAAATTAATTCGAAAACAAAAAATAAAAGGTTATCCCTTTAAAAGTGTAGGTGAACTATTTAACACATTTTATAAAGACCATTTACCCTTTGAACTTACAACCGCTCAAAAGAAAGTCATCAAAGAAATAAGGGCAGACCTGGGCAGTAAAGCCCAAATGAATCGCCTTTTGCAAGGGGATGTCGGATCTGGTAAAACCGTAGTTGCCCTAATGGCTATCTTAATAGCACTGGATAACGGTTATCAGTCGTGTTTAATGGCTCCGACGGAAATATTGGCAAATCAGCATTATAAAAGCATTAAAGAATTACTGGGTGATATTGGCATCAATGTAGCCTTGCTTACCGGATCGGTTAAAAAGGCTGAGAGAAAGCATATTCATGAGCAACTCGAAGATGGTACACTTGATCTTCTTATTGGCACACATGCCGTTTTAGAGGATAAAGTGCAATTTAAAAATCTTGGATTAGCAATAATAGATGAGCAACATAGGTTTGGTGTTGCACAAAGATCTAAATTATGGCACAAGAATGAGGTTCCTCCTCATATCTTAGTGATGACCGCTACCCCAATTCCAAGAACCCTGGCCATGAGCCTTTATGGCGACCTTGATATATCTGTGATTGATGAGCTCCCCCCTGGAAGAAAAGCCGTAAAGACCGTACACAGATTTGACAAAAACCGATTGAAAGTGTTTCAGTTTTTACGAGATGAAATAAAGAAGGGAAGACAAGTATATATTGTATATCCGCTAATTCAGGAGTCAGAGGCATTGGATTACAAGGATTTAATGGACGGCTATGAGAGTATTGCTCGCGATTTTCCACTACCCTATTATCAGATATCAATAGTGCATGGCAAGATGAAACCAAAAGATAAGGATTATGAGATGGAGCGCTTTGTTAAGGGAGAAACACAAATTATGGTTGCCACTACAGTAATTGAAGTAGGCGTAAACATCCCTAATGCTTCTGTTATGATTATTGAAAGTGCAGAACGCTTTGGCCTTTCGCAATTACATCAATTGAGGGGACGTGTGGGGCGAGGAGCTGAACAAAGCTATTGTATCCTAATGACCGGCCACAAGCTATCTTCAGATTCTAAAACCAGGCTTGAAACTATGACAAGCACCAATGACGGATTTGAAATTGCAGAAGTGGACTTGAAACTTCGCGGACCTGGTGATCTTATGGGAACCCAGCAAAGTGGTATTCTGAATCTAAAAATAGCTGATATTGTAAAAGACAATGACATCTTAAAAACCGCGAGGTATTATGCCATTAAGATTCTCAATGAAGATCCCACATTGCAGAAAGAAGAAAATAATCCAATCAGATATACTTACACACAATTAATGAAGCATAAGGATATCTGGAATTATATAAGTTAAGAGCCGGAATTTAACCGGCTCCTAATATTATATCAAGGGAAAAAGCTATTTAGTTAATATCTTCTCCTTTTTCAAGTTTGATTAAATTGGCGGCAATGGCATCCTTATTAATCTGATCAGGGGCTCTTTGAGCGGCAATTTTTAAATGCTTTAATGCCGTTTTATAGTTGCCCATAGCAGAATGAGCTCTTGCTAATCCATAATCAACGGGCCACTGCCCTTTATTATTTTTTGCATTCATTTTAAAAACCTCCATTGCTTTTTCTTTTTCTCCCCGGGCAATTAATTGTCTCCCATAGCCATGAACTTCTAGTATTGATGCAAGAC